>WGCP01000457.1 GCA_015493715.1 Desulfobulbaceae bacterium | reverse complement strand
TGCAGCTTCCACGACGGATTGTACAATGCATCGAGCTTATGGCTGAGCTCATAAATGAATGCGAATGGAAGCGTGACGTTACAGGGTCTTGCGAGAAAAATGGTTCGCCACGTCGAACTTACTTGACAAAGCCTTCTCATGGAAGCGAGCCTGCGAGACTCCAGGGGCGGGCTCCTACAATTTATTTATTGGGTTGGTAAAACCCTCCTTGGATTACAGGTAAAAAATTTATTCCTACACGTTTTAGGCTACATGCAACCTTCACCTTTGGTAGCCCTCTCTATCATCCCCGAGTGTTGCACGTCATCCCTGAGATCTGTAGTCGGGGACGGGGATCCAAAAAATTACAACTCATAGAGTTTCTCGTCGTGAAGGGGCAGTTTCTTTTGAGAACGAACCTTTTTCTTTACGGTTTCCAGGGAAAAGGCATCATCACCTTCCAGCAGATCACCCATTTCACGTTCAATCTGATCGGGATCCTCTCCAGCCTCCATCCTTGCCATGGCTTCTTCCATATTCCCGCCAAGAGAAATACCCGTCTGGTCGGTAAATTTTCGCATTAAAGCAGCCATCTGACGAGGATCATCTTCATTGATGTGCTCCGTCTCTTTCATCAGGCCTTCAAAGGCGCGTTCCATCTTGGTCTCGTCAAGGCCGGCAAACGGATCGTTACTTTCCTCTTTGGCTTGACCGATTACGGCAAAGGACGACATCATTTTTTCAATTTTTTGACGGCCGCATTTCGGACAATCCGGACATTTTTCGGTGTTTATCCTGCCGGCAAAAAAATTAAAAACCGTATTGCAGTCCGGACAGAAAAATTCATAGATCGGCATGATAATCTCTAACAGTCAATTTCGCGGCTAAAGCAGCTCCTCCATAGGTTGCGAGCAAAACCACGCAAGTACCCTCGTTCGTCATGGCTGCATTTTCCCATTCATTTTCCGCCCACTCCACCCTGGCCGTTCCCTTAGTTTACTTTATACCGCCATTTCCGAAGTCTTTTGGTCAGGAGGTAGCGAGCCCGAAGTCTTCACTGCGTTGCGCTTATCTGTGAGACTCAGATTCATCATTTTGTCATTTCTGCGGTCTATCCTATTTCGTCATTCCTGAAGTCTACCCCAATTCATTTATTCCCGCAGTCTGGCCTTATTCCGTAATTCCCGCAGTCAGTTAGGCGGGAATTACGAAAGAATCGATCCCGACAGATCCACTCGCACAAAAAAAATTATGCTCTCTATATTATGTGTTTGCCAGCACTTCGTCAATATCCGTCGAGGCTACTTTATCGGTAATAATGACTCGGCCAATCTCTTGGGGCAGGACAAAAAACACGCGACCACCTACTGTTTTTTTATCGGTAAGCAGAAATCGTCGAATTGCCTGCCGGTCGAACTTAGGCGGTATATCAACGGGCAAACCAAATTCTTGTAAAAGTCTCCGTACGGCAAGATCATCTTCAGGTGTACAATGCCCGCCAAGCACGGCAAGATCAGTTGCCGCCCGCATGCCGATTGATATGGCCAGCCCATGAATCAGGGTAAAATTTGACGCGGCCTCAACCGCATGACCGATGGTATGACCAAAATTTAAAATACGACGCAAACCGCCTTCTCGTTCATCCTCCTCAACGACATTGGCCTTGATTTCGCAACAACGCTCAAGCAGAGGAAGAAGTGCTGAATCATCAAGGGCAAGGATAGCCTTGCGGTTTACGGCAAGAAAATCAAAAAATTCCCTATCCCTGATAATACCATACTTAATAACCTCGGCAAGGCCTCCGAGGAATTCCTGATCCGGCAGGGTAGATAGAACATCAGGATCGATATAAACGGCCTGCGGTTGATAAAAGGTGCCAATCAAATTTTTCCCTTCCGGAATATCGACGCCTGTCTTGCCGCCGACCGAACTGTCAACCTGGGCGAGCAGGCTAGTCGGTACCTGCACAAAGGGAATTCCCCGCATATACACCGACGCCAAGAAACCTGTTATATCGCCGGTTACCCCACCGCCAAGAGCAATAAGGGCATCACCCCTGTCAAAACCTTTCTTTGCCAGTTGACGGGCAAGGGCAGCAATGGTTGCGAGTTCTTTACTCGCCTCCCCATGTGGAAAGGTCAGTATTTCGGCATGAAGACCGCCTCCCGATAGTGAACGCATGAGAGATTCGCCATACAATTCGGCAACCCGATCATCACTGATAACACAAAAACGATTACCGATCTTACGTGAAGCTATATCGCTTCCGAGTTTACCAAGCAGACCCCGTGCAATCCGTATCGGGTAACTACGTTCACCAAGACCAACCGTAACCAGAATTTCATCATTTTTCGTTGTCATATACATACCTCACCTAAGGCGGGCTTTGCCGGTAACCCAAACTCTCTGTAAGGGCGGCTTCAGCCGCCATGTGAAACGCATTTGGGCAAATGAATTCGTCCTAAAACATGCAACTATTTTTTATTACAGGGATTCAGCGGTAAGGCATTAACCCACAAACAAAAAAAAAGGAGGCACAAAAAAAAGTGCCTCCTTCAATCAACAATTATTCCGTTGAAAACAGCTTACTTCATATCTTCTCCGGAAGCAGCCTTCTGCATTTTGACCTCAACCTTCTCGGTCAGGCCAGCATAGTACTTTTTGAGATGCTCAAGAACTTCATCACGACCGAAATGATCAACAATCTCAGCGCCTTCGGACAGAGCCTTACGCAGCTTGGTACCGGAAAGAATAACGCGATCTTCCTTGCCATGCGGACATGTACGCATGGAGGCCATACCGTCACACTTATGACAGTAGAAGGTCCAGTCGATCTTCATTGGCTGGCACTGCAGATCCTTGCCTGCATCACCGGTTTTGGGGATACGATCAAAGATTTCCTGGGCCTCAAACAGACCATAGAAATCACCAACACCGGCATGATCACGACCGATCAGCATACGGTTAACGCCGTAGTTCTGGCGGAAGGTGGCATGCAGCAGTCCTTCACGGGGACCGGCATAACGCATATCAAGAGGATAGCCTGAATTAATAACATTATCTTTTACAAAATAGTTATCAATCAGAATCTCAATAGCCTCAACACGAACGTTGGCAGGAATATCACCAGGTTTCAGGTTACCAATCAATGAATGAATCAGCAGACCGTCACAAACCTCAATGGCGATTTTACCAAGAAACTCATGAGAACGATGCATGGGGTTACGCAGCTGCAGAGCGGCGACCTTGCTCCAGCCGCGCTCTTCAAACATGGCACGGGTCTCGGCAGGGGTCAGGTAAACTCCGGGATACTCATCGGGATACTCGCCCTGGGACATTACCCGAACAGGACCGGCAATGTTGACGTCTTTCTGGTTCATTACCATGATAACGCCGGGATGATCTTCCATGGCTACTTCCCAGAACTTGCCATCTACGGAATCTTCACCTTCGCCCATGAAAACTTTCTCACATTCCCATTTTTTGTCGGCTTCGGTCATCTCGAACTTCTCTTCAACCTTCATGGTAGCCATGATCTCGCCATCGATCTCGAGAGCAATCTCGTCACCTTTATTTATGGCATCGGCATCGTCCTTGGAAACATCCAGGGTTATCGGAACAGGCCAGAAAGTACCATCCGCCATCTGGAAATTCTCACACACGCCTTTCCAGTCCTCTTTTCCCATAAAGCCTGTAAGCGGAGAAAAACCGCCGATGCCCATCATAATCAGGTCACCCTTGGCGCGAGCGCTGACCTGGACTTTTTTCAGTCCTTTTGCTTTTTCTTTCTCTGCCTCCAGCTCACTGCCGTGAAGCAGAGCGCAGACAAGACCTTTTCCACCATGGGGCGCTACCAATTTAGACATAACACAATCCTCTCTTGTTAAATTCTCGTCACAAAAACGAAATAACCACCAACAAAAAAACCGGCCAATTGTTCCTAGAGATATACGTAAGAACAGCACTGAACCAGCATTCAGTAAACGCCAATATATAAAGACTCAAGGGGAGGTATGTCAAGGGAAAATTTCTTATCTTAAAAATCGAACAGACAAATCAATTTGGCCTATACTTAGCGCTTTTCCTTCGCATAATAAAATCCCATGAAATGAATAACGACGGAAAGAAAAGCAAAATTTTACAATTAGCGAGTTGGAATATACTGCAAGAATTGCCTGATATCGACCAATTGATCATTATCAAAATATTTCTCGAGCATATTTCCTGAAATATCAGCGCCGGCTGCAACTAAAGCGGAGAACTTCGGCAGCCAATATCTAGTTACCGAAATTGGTCGGGAAGGTAATTCACTCATAATAAATTGAGCTAGCTTAGGGTTGGCGGACAGCCTTTCAATAAATCCTTTTCGCTCCCGTGAACTTGTCGGCTTGAACATTGCACGGGCACCGGATGGTATCGCAACAAAATGAACCAAAAAATCACAGATCCGATTCGTTTGCAACATTTCGTTTTCAATATCCATAAAAAAAGATACGCCACCGATATCGGGAAATTTTTTAGGCCTTTTTTTAAGTCTGTACAGAGCTGTAGCAATTACAACTTTGAGAAGGCTTATATTAATGGATTGGTCAAAAAGCATTATTATCCTATCATCATTAAATGATTTTTGTAACACGGCATCCGTTAGTATCTTATACAACATGAGGTTGCCCTGTTGTTGACCAGAACCCAACCTGGCAGTCGACACCTGGTTCAATGACATTCCAGTGGTTTTTCGGCAATGTTTTTCACTTGACAGATAGGTGTTCTTTGGAAAAAGCAACTCAAACAGGGGATCAACTATCTGTCCAATGGTTGTCTCCACCGACAACGAGTGATATTCCTCGGGGTAAGCTAATCCTTTCGTCACGGATAACCCGGCCATTTCTCTTTCAGGCCGTTTGATTGGATTCTCATGATTTTCCATAGACAAACTCATTTCTTGACAGAAGGCAGGATTATTGTCATGATCCAAATCTTTTTTTATCCAACTGTCATCACCAAGATATGAGATTATTTTTGTCATTGCCGCAGGAAAAGAATCGGGTAACTGATGCACATTTTTTTCCTGGTTTTGCTCCGGAATATGCTTTAAAAGAAATCTAGTATTCTCACTGAACTCAGCGACTAAATTCTTTTCTTTTCTTCCTGGTTGCTCACTTGCAATTTCTTTATGAGGGATGATCTTACCGATTTGAAGAGTTAATATTTTTGTTTTCTGCAAAAAAGCACGAACATTATTCCTGGATTTTTCCGATGAAATTTTTGTTGAAAGTACGTCTTCAAACTGAGATAATATTGCCAAATTTCTTTCGACCAGTGTTTTCATAGTTTACTTTGAACACAGAAAGTTCGTCTTTTTGCACTCGCTTGAACTTAAGCTAATATCAATGATTTTTTTATTATAAACAATCAATACACTGAACATTTCCATTGTCAATGGTGCTCATTGGTATAGACACCATTTTTTAAAACAATCACTTCGTGTTTTTTGGGACGGACTTGGCGAACCCCGGCAGTTGTTTCTTGTAATTTTCTCCCCTTCTCCTGTAATTCAACTTCAAGCACCCTGTCATTGTCATCAGGGGCAAACGTGACCTGGACCATATCACCGACGGAAATGGTATTTTTTGAAATTTCTTCGCCGTTCATATTAAAAAAAACAATATCATCGGGAATCAGAAAATCCGTTCCCTCAACATTCCAGACATCCTTATGGATGTATTCCAGTCTGCCATCCATAAAATCGGTCAAACCCTCGTAATGATCTTTTGGATGGATAGACTCGTTTGTCATCACTGTTTGAGCAGAACCGATACAAGGACATATCGATATAAAGAGCATTATCACCAAAAAAATGTTCAACGGACACTTCATTGTTTCCTCCCCGCGACCATGGTTTCAATACAATATATTACGTAACTATTCAGATAGATATAAAAACCTTACATCTATTTGGGAATGTAAATGCTCAGGAGTGCCCCATATTTGTTTATTTAGGTCTTTGAAGCATACTTGTGCTATTCGAGAAGGCCGAAATGAGCGAAGATGGGGTGCTCCTGAGCATTTACTATATTACCATTATTTTTGAACCATTTTACAACTGTAAGATTTATAGCCTTACTCATTTGTCTCAAACAGATCGACAAATCCTTAACCCTTCCATACCGCCCTGTTCGATCTAAAAAGCAAATGCAGATTCCATGATATGCATGTTATCCCGGACACATATATAAACCGAAGCTGCCAAAACATGCAGTTCCGGTTGAAATTCAGACTGGTTTGTTACGTCTTTTTATTCTTTAATTTTGTTTCCAATATCTGAGCTTTGTCTCACCAACTGTTACCGGGATCGCATTGACTTCGGGAGGATTTCCCGGACTGTACAAAGGAACATAGGCCGTGCCGCCACCAAGAGTTACTCCGGGGCTGATACCCTGTCCCAAGCGGGTTCTTCTTCTCGGGCCGGGAACTAAACCCTCTCCGACTTTATTATAGTTCAATGTCCCGCTACCACCAAGTACATCACAGGAGGATGTCTTCAAACCGTAAAAATAACTGGTTCCAGCGGAACATCCACCTGCGGGCGAATAGGAAGTAAAATAGATATATCGTCCATACCCTACCGCCTCGGACAATACCTTTTCCCCCGGATCAGTGACAAGTTTCGTACAAAAATCACCTAGCGGATCATTAGGGTCACAAGCACTGCCATCCACTTTTACGGTATTTCCACCTACCATCCAGTGCCCGTCGTTATCATTGTCATAACCGTAGGTATCAAGTATTGGAATTCCATCTTCAGAATCATAAAACCAGTCGTTAACGTCCGTCAGCCACAGGCTGGTATCAACTTGAGTGTACGTTCCGGCTGCCGCTATCAGCACAGTTCTTCCGGCATCAGTATAGACATTCCCAGCTGCATCCACATAGAGAAAATCACCGGGCAGAGCAACAATTTCACCGGAGTTATTGACTAAGTGACCTGTTAAATCAATCGAATATCCATCATCAGGATTGGCCAGGAAGATATATTTCGACAATATTTCTTTATCTCCGGCACCATCATTATTTGTATCTTTCAGTGCCCTGGATCCATCCGGTTTCAGCAGAAAACCATACTGGTCCAGAGGTAGTTGCTTGCCAAGCGAAAAACGCCAGTCAAGATGGGTTTCATCAGTCGCATCGTTGGTATTACCAGTATCTTCAATTTCAAAAAAATAATCGATCAAAGGTGAAAGATCCGATTTTTTCGTGGCGATCGGGTCCATTTCGTCGCCGGTTCCGGCCAGAATATATCGTTTCACACAGCCGGTAACAACGCCATTGTCGATATTTCCCTTTTTTATGTCAGTGATAACCGGCGCATAAAATATTGGCCGCGCATGATCCGGATCCGGTTGATACAGCCGGGTAACATGCGGATCCCACGTTTCGCCGTTTTTACTGTTCAAGCCATCAAGACGCCAGATAGCGCCACTGGTATCACCAAAATATCCGACTTCGATAAAATTATACCTGTCGCTGTAATCAACGGTTGTGCCATCCGGCAACTTGGCCAGATTGGTTCGATAATCAACAATGTTACCTGTATTATCGACCAGATAAGGGATAAGGGTTACCCGCCCGGGAATATTATTGGCCCCGGAACCGACGGTTATTTCCTTTAATAGTGATCCATCAGCGGCCTTGACGATAAAAATCCTGTTGCCGATATCAGCATCGGGTGAATATCCACCTCCGAAAACCAGAACGGATTGTTTAACCCCGGCTATTTCTATACGGGCAACCTCAGGCCTGGACCAGGTTTTTCCAAGATTGGAATCACTGAATTCCCACATCGGTTGCGGATCATCGGGATCAGTCACATCAAGGGCGACATAATGATTGCCTCCTTTACGCTGGCCGGCAACCAGCATGGTTTTCCACCCGCTGCCGTCCAGACCGTCTGAAGTGTCAACCTCGCTTGCCATAACGGTAAGATCCATGGTAAACCGGTGGCCCTCTTTAATTTCCTGTAATTTCGGCAGGACAAAGGAAGGGATATAGCCCCATTTTTCCCGGCCACCCGCCAACGGTGTACCTGATTCACCAGAGGTTATTGCTTCGATCATGCCGCCATTTGTCCCCAAGTAAACCATTCCTTCCCTGTTCTTATGATTTTCTGCAAAATCACAATATCCGTCCATGCTCGGCCAGGACCCGGTATCAAGGACGCCGTCACCATCATTATCAAGACAATTTGCCTGTCGCGGTGGTGTCACCAGGATCGGCCCGGAATTATAAATATCGGCCATCGGCCAGGTCGCATCTCTGGTGCCGACATATTTGCCATTATCAAATCCGGGATGATGGATATAGTTGATTATAGTTTTGGCGTCCAGATCCGTATCAGCAGTGCCATCCCCATCAATATCTGCATGGGCCGGGTTGAGTAGGGGTTTTAAGACGGTGAGACTTGCGGCATCCGTCGGATCAAACACAATCCGGGACCCAACACTTCCATCGATGCTGGAATAAAGCATTCTTCTGTTTATGGGTCCGTCAGGCGGGCTGCCAGGAACGACATTTGCTTCCGCCATGATACAGCCGGCATCGGGAGCGCCGGGATCTGCCGGTGGGGTTCCGGAACAACCATCACTCCAGTTCGCCGCACCTATTTTATCACCATTCGCGTCGACCTTAAGCGATCCGGCCCGGTGGAGAAGGGTGGTGCCGTCTGTATCGTAAACATCTTCAGGATACAGTTGCCAGGCCTCAAGATGGCCGCGCCAAACAGGGTAGTCAAAATAGGCATTATATAAAGTTAAACTGCTGGACACCCCCTGTTGACTGCCCGGCGTCAAGCTCGCTTTTCCCCTGCCGTAGGAACCTCCCAGAATATCGGAAGTAATATCATGGGCCAGAATGCCAACAAGTTCATCGACATTATTGGCAAAATAGGCATAATGCTGATTCGGAGCGGTTCCGTGCAGAGCGCTGCCGCCGGCTTGTGCTATATCGTCAAGGGTTTGTTTGGACGCGTCATCAAGTCCAAAACCAATCACATACACCTTGACCGGATGTTCTTCTCCATTGACCACAAGATTCTGCAGGGCCGCAGCTTCCGCGACGGGGTCACCCCCTGCGGTTTCATTGCCGTCGGTCAACAGGATAACATAATTCTTCCTGCATCCCCCAAGACTATACTCATCCTGCTGCATATAGGATTGGAAATATTTCCGGGCATCGGCTAATGTTGCCGCCAAAGGCGTGCCGACTCCGGCCTGGGCCTCATATTCATTCACGGTCAGGGAATTTTTACTTATCGGCGCCATGGTCCAGACATAGCGACGATCCTCAGGATATTCAACGCGGTTAAGTTTTATGTAATTCAGTACTTTTTGGATATTATTTCCCGAGACATCGTCTCCTTTATGGTCGTCGGTATCATCAAACGCAGGCAGATCAACAAAAACAACCTGATCATCACCCTGATAATTGGAAAAATCATCGGCCGACGTAGAAGGAAAATAAGGATCGGGCTGGATAGTATCCGGCCAAACAGACGGATAGCTCGTTCCTGATCGATAAATAAAATGATCATCAAGCCAGGCACCGGCACTCTTGTAATGGTTATTCAGCCGGGGATTTATTGTCCTCTTGTAACTCCAACCATGGGGATGGTCGACATCTCCGGTTCTCCCCGGATATTGATACCGCGAATAATCAAATATTTCTGAAGAAATGTCTCCAACATCCCCATTGGTGTTGACAGGAACATTGGTGAGATCATGATCAAGCAGGGTCCAGTCGCCTCTACCGTCTCCTGATGTATCCTCGGGATCAGGATTGGGGCAGTTCCAGCCATTGTGGGAACAATACCCCTTATACGGAGTCACAATATAAGAATCCGTCGGAGCTGGATTTTTATTGATATACTTTGGCGAAGCAGGATCGGTGACTTCCAGATCTCCCCAGGTATTCTGCCACATTGTTTCATAATAGGGATTTTCCGTCCAGGCCGCATAATTACGACATGGTTGATAACAGGTTTCCCCAGGTTGAATCGGGTAATTATCTCCCCACAACGGATTCGGGGGATTAAAGGTGGTACAATCTCCGGTGTTGTTCGTATCTTCAAACCACCTCCAATTGATCCAGGTGTAACCCCACTGAGGATTGCCGTCGGGATCTATACCTGCCAGGGCAGAGTCAGTCCAATCTTTATTGCTTTCCAGATTAACCCGAACCCGCAAAGGAAGCGAATCGCTTGGTTTACAGGTATAGGTGACCTGGTAACGAATAGTCTGTTCAGCGCATTGGCCTTCACGGTATAACCTGTCAATCGTCCCGCCGTTTGCAATGTTGTTGTGTTGCCCATAGAGATCAAAAGAAGCTGAAGCGGGCGGTTGATCTCCCTTGCCGTCACCATCAGTATCCGTACACCCGGTGGGCACATATGTATGATTAGAATGGCTATAGTTTGCCCTGTACATATAGCTGAAATATGGCGGGTGATACACCGCCCTTTTCCGGTAATACCTAGCGCGGGTCTTGGGGATCCGGGCCTGCAGAAAAGTAGCAAAACCGATATTCATCAGATACCGATCCGTGGTCGTTCCATCGGAATTGGTATCTGTAGTTTTTATAGCGCCGGAGGTGAGAAACTTCTGCAACGCTAGTTTGGCCTGATACATCTTGGAATCAGGATGGTTACCTCCTCGGGCACGTTTATTGTCATCGGATGAGCCGAGAATCCTGTACCTTGTCGTATAATCACAGGGTACGGGAAAGTCGTTTGTCAGTGTCCAGTACCCGTAACTGCTATTGTAGCTATTAATTGATCTTTGCAGCCCTTTATTTGTGCCTGCGTACACCTCAAGGATCTTATAACGGTATAAAGACGAAAAATCCGACCATGAGGTCACCGTTGACCAGTCAAAATTACGATCATAGACACGATCATTGCGGTGACTTGAAGGAGTCTGCTCATAGGTGACTTCACCGGGTGTTCCTGGAACCAGTTCATACACATAATTATGGTTGGGGTCATACTCGATATCAGCACCATAAATACGCCAATATCCGCTACCATGGGAGTAGCTTCCTATTGAGCGGAACTGTACCGTGTTATTATCCTGATCGGTAATTTTCACTTTCCAATATCTGTAGGGGACAAAATGACTCCAGTCAGGTAGCAAAGTCCAATCAACATTGGCATCATATATTCTATCACTACAGGTCAGGCTTCCGTTTGGCGCAGGACAAGGTGAGGAGGACTGAAAAGATGTGATGGAGGAATCGGAACTCGACAATCCAGGCAGATTGGGAGGATTCTGCCCGGGCAGGGTCAGCTCCGTATCCGTGTTTACATATTTGGTCTGGTCATAAATTATATGGCCCTTGCTATCCACGGCAATGCAGGGATCATCAGCAGTGCCATCCCCGTTACAATCTTCATTGATTGTTACCCCCCTTCGCCAGTAGGTGGAAGGTTTGTACGTATTTCCGTCCGGCATAAAGTATGGTGAATCCTGCATGGAATTGGAGTTGTCAAACAGAATCATCACATTAGGCGAACCTGTGCGGCCGGCGAAAAACGGCGTAACATCATCGGCGGCCAAGGCCGGGGAGATGATACCCAGCACCATAAGGAGAAGAACGAACAGGGAAGAAATCGTAAAAAATTTCCGTCTATTTTTCATAGCAACACCAAGATAGAGAAAATGGAACATACTCTTCAATATATTTTTCCACAAGCCAGGCTTTTGCCCGCAGCCAAAACCCGTAGAGGCGGCTTCAGCCGCCATATGAGCACAAACATTACCAGGCATAACGTACACTGCACTACATCACGGATTATACCCCACCTTGTTCAAACCCGGAATCGCTCCGGGCGGCAGTCCAACCTCTATGCCTGCAGTGAGCGAGGCAACCGTATTATTTCTTTTTGCACAGGCCATAATCTCGACAACTGTCGGCCCACTACCGGTTCCGCTCACCCTCTTCAGGTAAAATAAATCCACAGTTCCGGTACCGGGCTGATTGTCAGGATCATACGTTCGAAGAACACGGTACGGGTTATTTTGTAAAACAGAACATGTCGTTGGATTAGCGGTCGGCACTCCCGCAGGAGGGCTTGATGGATTATAGGCCAGATCGGTCGGATGATTAGGTCTGACACCACGGGCAAGGAACTCATTAATAGCTGAATCAGCCTGGAAAAACTGTTCCTGGGACCATTTTTCATTGCCGGCAATATTCATCTCAAAGACGGATGTTGTTGTCGCTGCAATACCGAGCAGAGAGACAACAACCATGATCATCACGGCAAGAATCAAGACAAATCCCTCTTCAGAATGAAGGGGCCGTCGAAGAACCTGTCTTGCATCTGTCCGGATCGACTGATAAAAACCAGCGGTGATTACTATATTTCTGTTTTTCATAGGTCACGAAATTTTCTATATGAAAAAACCACGGGCGGCATGGCCCCTGGCCTGTTGACTGTTACCGAAATATCCTTGGCATTCCCCACCATTGGAGCAGGCGCATTATTCACGTTCCAGGTTATGGTCAGGCCGCTGGCAGGATCGGTAGTGGTAAACGGCGAATTGGCCGGATTTAAATTTGCGCTATTAAAAGGCAATGAACGTAATTGCTCCAACTGACCGGCGGCAACATTTGATGCCGTTGTCATGGTTGAAGCCCGGTAATTGGACCGAATGGCCGTTGTTTGCAGGGTCATCATCCCAAGCACACCAATCGTCAGGACCATCAGGGCGATCATTGCCTCTATCAGGGTAAACCCTTGTTCATCTTTCAGCGATATCATTTGCATGTTTACAGCCCCATGTTTCTGCACTGAATCGTCGTTATCAGCAATCGGCGTCTGAAATTATCGTTTGGTGCATTCCCGGCAGCGGCGCCGTTCAGGTCCCAGGGAGTTCCGGAGGCCGGTGTATAGACTTTTGTGTTGGTAAATTTTCGATCAGGACGGCTCGCCTTGGCAAGAATGGAAACCCGTACTGCCCGTATGTTGGCAGGCACAGACGTCACATGGCCACTACCGTCAAGATACAAAAATTCGATGCGCTCAATGTTTTGCGCAACAGGGAGCCAGGTAAGAGCTCCCGAAGTGGTTACATACCGTTGCAGATTCAATCCGTTCAACCGATAGGCAATCTGCTCCATATCCGCCATATCCGTCCGGCCGTCTCCATTTGCGTCCTGAGCGACCCTGTCAAGCGTTCCGTCTCCGTCTAAATCCGCAGTAAAGGCAATGCTGGTTGCATTTGTGGTCACCGGAGTAGAGGAGCTGGCTCCATTGTTAAAATTTGTGGCGCCGTTGACAAAACCAAACGTTCCGCCGCCGGGATGATAACCGGCCATCCTGATATCATGCTCCATGGTCACCAGGGCGGCCCTGATATTTTGCTGCATCTCTGCCACTGCTTCCTGGGCCGTATATGAGCGTTGCTGGACAAGATAGGTAGAATAGAGCGCCCCGGCAATGATGCCTGAAATAACAATGGCAATCATAAGCTCAACCAGAGTGAACCCCTGATTAGACTGTTCGAATTTATTTATGAAAAATGCTTTCATGAGTCTTAATTCCAGTTTACCCCGTTAGAGCTTATCTGGGTCTGAACGGCTCCGGCTGCCTGAATTTTTTCCCTATACCAACGCCCCTTATTGTTTCTCATCACCACATTTCCAGATTGACTGCCGCAAATCAGTCCCTTGGCATTCAAACATACTGCATTGAGGCCACCAATACTATTTGCAATGACCAGCGAAGCTCCCACAGGCATTGACACCTGAGGAAACAAAACAACCTCGGTTCCATCCCGCAGCCCGTTACAGGCTGTTCCACCGCCACTGCCATCGTCGATAAAACCGCTGTATCCGCCCCCGGTGGTAGGATACACGACTGTAGTAAATTTAATGGTGATACAGGTATTGCGTTTCACCGCCTCTACCCTGGCCCGTTGAATATTCGAATACACATCCCGGGCCGCTGCCTTCAATCGCATATTCGGCAGCCAGGCCATAATACTGGGCACAGCGATAGCCGACAGAATCGCAATAATAGCGATAACCACCATCAATTCAATCAGGGTGAAACCTGATCTGTTTTTATTCAGTATGCTCATAATAGACTATGCGGATAAATTAAAATTCTACATAAATTATTCAATTATTACGCCAAAGAGAAATAAAAATTTTTTTTGTCGACATTTCAACAGATTACTAAATAAACTATAAAAAATAAATCGTTATTATTCGTCAATTCTCTCATAGAAAATAATAAAAAAATTACCAACCTTCCCACATTTTATAAAAAAATTTTACACAAACAAGCTTTAAAGGTAAGGAGCACTTTGCCCGCAACCCAAACCCGGGCGACTATAGCCGCTATATTTTTCATGGTTGTCCCAATAATTCACAGGCATAACGGGCGAATAAATTCGCCCCTACAGGAGATGCAATAACTTTGTTGCACACCGAGACAACGATATAACATACTAAAATTATGTACAATTTAATTAAAAATTTTCTTGGAGTCTGCGTTTATCCGTTTTCCATGACAGGAGTTCAGGCGTAAGACACTGATAATCGCTCGGGAAGGCCTCTAACTCAAATCCCATATTCCTTTATCTTGGCCAGTAGCGACGGATAACTGATCTCCAAGATATTCGCCGCCTTGCTTTTATTCCCGTTCGTTGCCTCCAGGGCGCGTCCTATCAACCGTTTTTCAAGAAGCCGGCGCCCTTTTTTAATAGATAACGTTCCCAGCAAATCGTCCAGACGACGGTTGTGGGGTTGACTGCTTAAATTAGGAGGCAGATCTTCTTTCTTGACAAGATCACTCTCGGCCATCAGGACGCCCCGCTCTATGATGTTTTCCAGTTCTCGCACATTTCCCGGCCAGTCATACTGCATCAGCAAGCGCAGGGTTTCCGGCGCCAGTCCACGCACTTTGGTACCTGTTTCACCATTTACTTTTCCAACAAAAAAATGAACAAGAAGAGGAATATCTTCCAACCTCTCACGTAATGGCGGTAAGTGCAGATTCAAAACATTGAGTCGAAAAAAAAGATCTTGCCTGAACTTCCCATTGACGACCTCATCCTTAAGGTCTCTGGCAGTTGCTGCGATTATTCTGACATCACTCTTTTTGACCTGTCCGGATCCAACCGGCCTGAATTCATTTTCCTGGAGAACCCGGAGCAGCTTCACCTGCATGGCGGCAGGCAATTCACCTATTTCATCAAGAAACAGGGTCCCGCCTTTTGCCTCTTCAAAAATTCCCTTCTTGTCTCTATCCGCACCGGTAAAGGCGCCCTTGACATAACCAAACAGCTCACTTTCCATCAGGCTTTCAGGTATACTGCCGCAGTTGACGGCAACAAATGCTTTTTTTGCCCTGCTGCTTGCCAGATGAATCCCCCGTGCCAGTAATTCTTTACCTGTCCCGGATTCTCCGGTGACCAAAACCGTTGTTTTATAGCGGGCTATTTTGTCGGCCTGCATTATAATTCTGCACAGGGATTCACTTTCCCCCTTTAGGGCGGCAAAGGCATTGTCGCTGTCACCGGTAACTTCACGTAACCTTTTCCGTAGAGATTCATTTTCCTCTTTCAAGCTCTGTTGATTCAGAACCTTTTCCAGGATAAGAATCACCTCCTCGCCCTGGAAGGGTTTGGTGATAAAATCGTCAGCGCCCTGTTTCATCGCCTCAACAGCAAGCTCGACAGTACCGAATGCCGACATCATAACCACCGGAACATTTATGCCCTGCCCCCTAAGAGTCGTTAAATATTCCAGCCCGTTCATCTCCGGCATTTTTACGTCACACAACACAACATCAAATTGCCGGCGGCGGATAATATCAATTCCCTGCCGGCCATTGGAAGCCAGGGAAACCTGAAAATTTTCCCGTTGCAGCAAAACAGACAGCATATGCCGCATGTTTTCCTCATCATCTATGACAAGGATTCGTTGCGTTGATTTACCCATTACACCGGTTATCCTCCAATATTATACCAATCTTTTCTACCATTCGATAAAAAACAGTCTCCTCCCCAGCAACAACATTTTAGCATGGTAAAAGCATCTTTGACAGCTCACACAAGCGGCAATTCGATAAACACGGTTGTGCCCTGCCCCTGTTGGCTCTCCAGCCACATGCTTCCCTCGCATCCTTCTATAATAGAATAGGCAACCGAAAGTCCAAGCCCAGTCCCCTTGCCCGGTTCTTTGGTCGTGAAAAACGGATCAAAAGCATTATCTAAATCCGCCGTAGTTATTCCGATTCCGGTATCAGCAATCGACACCAGGATGCATTTTTCCAAATCCTGTTTTTTCCCCGAGCAAATACAATGAGTAGATAATGTAATTATTTTTTTTCCCTCCAGGCATCCAGATAACGCATCGGCACAATTTAAAAGGCAGTTTAAAAAAACCTGCCGTATCTGATCAGGGTCAGCACGGATGCAATCACTCTCAGCCGCATAATCGGTCCTGATTTCAACTTCCCGCATACAGGTCTGGCACTGCATCATCTCAACCAGTTCCTGAAGAAGAACGTGCAGAGAAACATTTTCCTTCCGACAGCTCTGCACACATGAAAAATCGAGCAACTGCCTGATCAGTTTATTAATGCGCTGAAGTTCGCCTTCCGAGCGATTCGCGAAATCTTCCCGTTCTGAAGGGGTCAGGTCTTTCTGTTTCAATAATCCCAAATATCCTTGAACTACACCGATGGGATTACCGATTTCATGGGCAAGTCCGGCGGCCAACCTTCCGACGGAGGCTAATTTTTCCGCACGGATGACATCCTGGCGGGTAGCAACCAGTTCTCTGTTGACCTCTTCCAGCTTGGCAACCGACTCCTCCATTTTGGTTCGATCGCCTTCAATCCTGGCAAGCATACTGTTTAAACTTCGGGCAAGACGGCCAAACTCATCACTGGAATTGTCGTTGTCCAGGGCAAACAAGACTTCTTCCCGTTCACCATATTGGTCGGCAAGTCCGACAAGCCGGTCAATGGGCCGGGCAACCAGTTTACCCATCCTGAAAAAAGCGACAACGCCCAACACAAGCAGGTTGATGATAATATAGGCCAATGTTGTTTTCTCTGCCTGCCACAGGTTATGATACATGGGATCAAGCGACCGGACAACACCAATGGCGCCGACGATATTTCCATTTCGCATGATCGGCTCGGCTCCTGCGATCCAACGCTTTTGTCGATCAACAGGACTGAAAAAGGAACCTGCATGACGGTTGATAGAATGGCCGGCCGTCTCGGTCTGCCGAACAAGCCTCTCCAATATCCGGCCAAAAACATCGTCAGTAACCGGCAGAAGATTTTTCCTGTTAAAATATACCTGGATGCGATCAGAAGAGGGATTTGGCAGCCAGTCAGATAACGGTAACAATGATAATGATGACTTTGCCGACCTTGAAGAAACCAAGGGCATCGATGCCTGAATACCGGCCAGGATTATCCTGTCTTTTTCAGTCTCTCGGCGCAGGGCGTCCCCCTGCCAGAACATAACAAGAACCAGGTTCACCAGCAGCATACTGATGAGCAGCAAAACGCAAATTGAAAGAAATACTCGAATCTGTATTTTTTGCACAACCGTCTTTTTCAGGCCGAAACAGCCCGCTTTTTCCTCCCAAAGAGAGTATAGCAGAAAAAAAGAACCAAGAGCAAGGGATACCACCCGTCTCTTTGCACGCCCTGGAAATGAGCAAAAAATCGACACATGATTGTTACACCTATTTCATTACAGTACAGCCCTTACGTAACCGTTCACCAGGGGCTTACACGTTTCGAACGAACTCAGGCCTGTAAGCGTTTAGCAGTGCCCCATATTCGTTCAAGCAGGCCGACGAGTCTATAGCTCGCTATGTAAGGAGGCCTGATCGGACGAAGATGGGGTACTGGCGAACGCTTACGTCCTTACTTCTTGCCCGAACCCTGAGTTTATATTACGATTGAAATAAATTCCAACAACCTGCAAAGTAGGCAAGCTTTTTGGAAACCAGACAAAAACAAATCATGGCCGACCACGATCACAGCTATAAACATCTTTTTTCCCACGCCAGAATGGTTGAAGACCTGCTCAAAGGATTCGTCAGGGAGGACTGGGTAGACAACCTTGATTTTACCAGCCTGGAAAAAGTCAACGGCAGTTATGTCAGTGATGACCTTCGGGAACGGGAAGACGATATCGTCTGGAGAATCAAATGGGGCAAGGACTGGCTTTACGTTTATATTCTGTTGGAATTCCAGTCCACCGTCGATCAGTGGATGGCAGTACGGATTATGACCTACATCGGCTTGCTATACCAGGATTTAATACGTGCGGGTCAGCTTAACAAAAAAAGCTGTCTTCCCCCTGTGTTGCCGGTCGTTCTCTATAATGGTGATCAGCAATGGACGGCCGCCACGGACATTGCCAAACTCGTTCAGAATGTCCCGGGCGGATTGAACCGATACCGGCCGCAGCTTCAGTATCTCCTCCTGGCCGAACGCGAATACAAAGACGACCAAGACCTGCATGACCTCAACAACCTTGTTGCGGCGCTCTTTCGCCTGGAAAGCAGCAAAGATCCGCAACAACTTCTTGATGTGGTCATTCTCCTGTTACAATGGCTGGCCGGACCGGAGCAGGATACTCTGCGACGGGCCTTTACCGTCTGGTTCAGCCGGGTCTTATTCCCTAACCGGATAGCCGAAACACACAAACCGTCAATCGAAGAACTTGATGAGGTAAAAACCATGTTAGCTGAACGCGTCAAGGAATGGAACAAGGAATCCATGCAAAGGGGCATGCAGAAGGGCATGCAAAGGGGCATGCAGAAGGGCATGCAGAAGGGGGCGCTGAATCTTCTGGTCCGACTATTGGAAACAAAGTTCGGTCCAATAGCTCCGGAAGTTATGAAACGCCTGGAACAAGCCGACGAGCAACAACTTCTGAACTGGTCGGAACGGATTCTGACAGCAAAAAAACTCAGCAATATCTTTGGGAACTAACGCAAAAGCTATCTGATAAGCCCTCCCGCATCCCGTCATTCCCGAAATCTTTTGGTCGGGAGGTAAGGTAAAATGAGAAGGCTGGTTCTCGCGAGCTGTGATATAATCACGCTAAAAAACCCATTTTATCAACGCAGTCAAAGCTGCAATAAATGAAGGAGAACCAGCCATGAACACTGTAACAATTGGAATGGACCTTGGCGACAAAAATCATGCTCTCTGTATCCTGGACAAGGACGGGAAAGTAATCAAACAGACGACCATCACCAATACCAGTGATGATTTAAAAAAATTTTTCACCAAATATAAAGGAGCAACCATAGCCCTTGAAGCCGGAACCCATTCCCCCTGGATCAGCAGACATCTGGCCGCCATGGGATGTAATGTGCTGGTTGGTAATCCGAGAAAATTACGGGCTATATGGGACAGTAACGACAAATCCGACAACCGGGACGCCAAGATGTTGGCAAGAATTGCCAGGTTTGACCCTGAGTTGCTATACCCCATTAACCATCGAGGTGAACAAGCACAGGTTGACCTTGAATTGCTCCAGGCAAGAGACATTCTGGTAAAGAACAGGTCAAGGATTATTAATCATGTCCGGTCCAGTGTTAAATC
>WGCP01000456.1 GCA_015493715.1 Desulfobulbaceae bacterium | reverse complement strand
GTTTTACCCGCAGTACAAGCGGTCATCTGGTAACCGATACCGATACCGGCCTGAGCTGGCAGGACTACCAGATTACCGTCAAGGAAAAAGCGGCGGCCATTACCTATTGCAATGATTTGACCATGGACGGGTATACTGACTGGCGTTTTCCCACTTTTACCGAATTGCAGAACTTTTTCCAGGGAGTCGCGGCTGATAGTGGTTTTGACCTCAATCACTGGGGGTCATTTGACCAATGCACTGCAAGTATCGCCGACGGAGGATATGTGAAAACACCGTACGGAGCGCAACAATACGGCGGCAACACCGGTGACCGTATCAATTTCTCCGGCCACGCGGCAGTTCATTGCGTGCGGCCGTAAAGTAGCTGATTTTTCCATCTTGTGACTCTTGTTCGCGGATAAATCCGCTCCTACGGGTATTCTTTCCGTGGGAGCGGATTTATCCGCGATAATTAAATTTCAAACGCCCCATGCCGAAGAAAACCAATCACCTGCCGGATCACCTCTTTATTCCTCATAATAAACGTATGGCCGTGCGGGACAACCAAAAAATCCCGCATACCCTCCAGGCGGGCTGATTGTACCGAAACCTTGCCGTCATTGGGTTTGGCAACCATTGAAGAAAACAGCGGATCAAGGGTTCGCTTGCCGGTAATGATACCAACGGGAAATTTTGCCGGGCCAAGGCTGTTTGGTGCCGACCCTGCTTCTGTTCCAAGAGAACATCCACCAGGCCCGTTGAATCGTCGAAACCACCATTTGTCACCCAGTTTATCCACAATTTCACTGCCGTGGTTGGGCGGGGCCAGCATCACCACCCGGCCAAGGTTTGCCACCACATGCCTGGCCAAGTAGTACCGCACCAGGATACCGCCCATGGAATGGGTGACAAAATGTATCTTTTGTAATTTTTTTTCACCCGTCTTCCGGAAGCATGCCTCCATCGCCAAAGGAATATATTTTCCCGCAAGATAGCCGACCGGATATTTACGCGAGGGATAACCCATGTTGCAGGTCAGGTATCCGGATTTTTGCAGGGCTTTTTCCATACGACGCATGGATCCGGCCGTTCTGGTCAGGCCATGCAGCAGGATAACACATTCTTTCTTCCCCATCCCTTCGCTCCTGTTCGCTCCTATTCGCGGATAAATCCGCTCCTACGGTTTTAACGGCACGTAGAAGGCCGCCCCTGCAGACGATAATAACCTGTAACATGCAATGAAGGACTTATCGCCCGCAGGGGCGGGCTCCTACTTTTAGATTGCCGCTCCTACGATTTTCTGCCAACCAGCATCTCGCGTATGGGTTCGGGCAGAATCCCCTGCAAAGATGCTGTCAGTTCCTGCTCATGGCGCTGCCACCAGACTCCAAGCAGAACAATTCCAAGGCCGATAAGAGTAAGTGATAGAGGAAAAAACCAGGAATCCTTGAAGATTGTCGATGCCAGATGGCCAAGATACAGGGTGATGCCCAGGGCGCCGAAAATTACAAAAACCCTGCGTACCAGCAGAACGCCCAGGCCGATCAGGCCAAGGTTCACCAGCATATAAAAGAACCGGGACCACTCGCTGGAAGAATCCATTGACGTCAAGCCGCCCCAGAATGTCATTACCCCGAAGATATAAAGCCAGAATGCATAATCAGCGGATTTTCGTGACCTGATATCAACGAAAAAGGCAAACAGGATATACCCCAAACCAAACCAGAATGACACCAGGGATGCCAGTTCACGATCTATCCTGCCGTCGGTCAGCATGGCGGTCAGGTCCATGGACATATACCAGAGGGTGGCACCAATGGGCATCAGTAAAAATGGATACCGGTATCGCCAGGCCATAATGGCGCCTGCTGCCAGGGTGCCAAGCTCCATAAAAATCCAGTGGTAGCGGATATAGCGGTGATAATCACGATAGACCGCGTCAGGAACCCACCAGCCCATGCCTTTCTGCAGGCCATAGATGGCAAGCGGGGTCAGGGAGACCACAAAAACCGCGCATATACCGGCCGGTATATGGAGTTGTTTCCGTTCAAAGACGCGGGTGAGAAAAAGACCACCGGCACCGTACAGGCAGGAGATGATAAAAATTCCCCAGCCACCAAAGGCCTCCCAGCCAAGATTCATGAACAGGGTCATGGCGCCGATGGCAAGCATTCCGCCCAGATAATAGAGGATATGGGTGAAATCAAAACGCGGCCCCGCCCCTGGATGGGCACGGGCAAAGGAGAGAAGTTCTTTTACCTGTGTATTGCTGATTATTCCCTTTTCCGCTGCATTACTGAGCTGTTCGGATGTAATATTCATCTATTTTCCTCCCATGCGGTTATTACACATGTTACCTCGTCAGGCATCACCAATCATTCTCTGCACACTGCGATAATCCGTCTTGCCGGTTCCGAGCAGAGGAATCTCGGTAATCCGTTGTACACGGCGGATATTATGCAGGGGAGACAGTCCGCCTCGGCGCAGGGCCTGGTTTATCTGTTGTCGGTTAACTTCAAGGACCGTCAGCAGCACCAGTTCCGGATGGTCATCATCGGTTGCCGCAACCGCAAGGACCGATTCTTCTCGCTCAGGGCCGAACTCGGCAACAAGAATCTCTTCAATGGCCGGCAATGAGATCATTTCACCGCCAAGTTTAACAAATCGCTTGAGCCTGCCGTTAAAGGTGAGCAGACCATCCGCCCGCCTGGTGACCAGGTCACCGGTATCATACCAGTCTTTACCGTCAATGGTGACAAAGGGTGACGGTGCATCACCCAAATATCCTGCAAAGACATTGGGCCCGCGCACCAGTAGACGTCCAGTGCCTGCATCCTGCACCATCTCGCCGGTTTGAGGATGCAGCAGGACAGCCTGCATCGAAGGCATCAGATAGCCTATTGTTCCGGGGACCGGGTCCGCCGGCCTGTTGACGCTGATCACCGGCGAGCATTCGGTAACCCCGTACCCCTCGCAAAGAACCGCTTCCGGCGCCTGGTCGGCAAGGCAATCAAATAAGGTTTGCGGACATTTCTCCGCCCCGGAAAAAACCAGGTGCATGGATCCCAGTTCCCCTGGTTCAGCCTGGTGAAGGATATTCCGTAAAAAGGTCGGAGTGGTGATCAGCGTTGTTACCTTGTGGGTACCAATCAAACGCGCC
>WGCP01000455.1 GCA_015493715.1 Desulfobulbaceae bacterium | reverse complement strand
GAATCGGCAAAATTTTCCTTGCTGGGATAAATGCCGGTTTCCAGGTCATGGATAAAAGGTAACAGAGCCTGAATGGCATTAAAATAGGCCGTAGTGTCAAGATTAATACAAAAAGCGGCAACGGCTTTTCCTTTACTGTCCTTAATGATGGTGGTTGCCGATTTCAGGCATCTGCCGTCGGCGGTCACCGATTTATAATTGTGAAAATGGTCTTTGTGTTCCGGCCCGTCCTGAATGAGTTTCACCAGCAGATCGGTTGCCGGAGCGCCTACGGTTCGCCCGGTCACGTCACCCCGCATGTAAACAAGAGACTTCTGCAAGTCGGACAGGTCATGGATAACGACCTCACAGTTGGGCCCGAACAGGGCATGCACCGCATCGGCAACCTGCTGTAAGTTCTGAAAAATCTGTCTATGTTCGGATGACTTGTCCATAAAAACGGGGTAAGGTCTGCAGAGATCACTTTTTCCGGCGGTTCTTCTCCTTATCGTTGTACTCTCCATACCATACCGCATCCCGAAACGCACGGGGCGAGGTATTGCCCTCGGTAGAAATCAGCAGCACTATGGAGTTGCCGTCCAGGTCGAGGTCCGATTGCAGAGATCTGGCTCTCCCGGCTGTCGATTCCATCAACAGATGCAGCAGACCCGTGGTGACGGCCCCCGACTCGCCGGAGATAATCACCGGGTCCCCTTTCAGCGGGGTGGCAAGGACACGCATGCCGGTGGCAGCGAGATAATCGGGGCAGGACACATAGGCGGTCGCGTAATCACGCAATATCTCCCAGCTGATGGTATTGGGCTCGCCGCAGGCAAGTCCGGCCATCAGGGTGTCCAGATCACCGGTGACCGCATGGGGCCTGCCGTCACCGATGCGGGCCGAGGTGTAAATACAGTTTGCCCGCTCCGGCTCCACAATGACGCATTTGGGCAGGCTCCCCCCAAGATTTGAGGCCAGAAATCCAAGAACCCCACCGGCAAAGGAACCAACCCCGGCCTGAAGAAAGACATGGGTCGGGCAGAATGCACCTTGTTCCCGCATCTGCTCCAGCGCCTCCACGGCAAGGGTGGCGTATCCCTGCATGATCCAGGTCGGGATATCCTCATACCCGGGCCAGGCGGTATCCTGGACAATGATCCAGCCATGCTCCCCGGCCTGTTGTTCCGATAGGCGAACCGCATCATCGTAATTGAGATCGGTAATGGTGGCTTCCGCGCCAAGGGCCCTGATATTGTTCAACCGGACCGGATCCGAGCCTTTGGGCATATAGACCACGGCCTTTTGTCCCAACTGCCGGGCGGCCCAGGCAACGGCGCGGCCATGATTACCGTCCGTGGCAGTGGTAAAGGTAATATCGCCCAGTCGTTTTCGCACCGCATCCGAGCGCAACGCTTCATAGGAGAGCTCGCTGATATCCCGGCCAAGTCGGTCTGCAAGATAACGGCCAATGGCATAGGAGGCGCCGAGTACCTTGAAGGCGTTTAATCCAAAGCGGTGGGACTCGTCCTTGACAAAAAGTCTGCCGATGCCGAGATAGTCTGCAAGTTTGGGCAGTTCGAGCAAGGGCGTTCGTTCATATTCCGCAAAACCTGCATGATAGGTTCTTGCTTTTTTGGCTTCTTCCACCGAAAGAATATCAAGAGAAGAGCCCTGCCCCGGTTGTTTACGACAGGTATTGATGACATAGTCAATGGACATGACCCATTTCTCCTAACGTAAGTGATCACAGGCTATGTAACTACCTGTTTTCATTTTACCAGGGATTGTAAGTTGGCACGGGTGCCCCGATTTTGTGCAGGCGCGATTGTTCGCTATAGGCCCTCTATGCGGGCAATTGCGACCGTGCAAAAGCGGGGTGCCCGTGACGACTTACCTCCTATCGAATGGCCACGGCATCAATTTCAACCCTGGCGTCCAGGGGCAGCGCCGCCACCTGTACGGTTGCGCGGGCAGGATACTCCCCTTGGAAAAAGGTTGCATATACCTCATTGATCGCAACAAAATCAGCCAGATCAGTAACGAAAATACCGCAACGCACCACCTGACTCATGGTAAAGCCCGCCTCGGTGACGATTGTCTCAATATTTTTCATACTTTGTTTGGCCTGCCCGGCTGCATCATCGGCCATCTTCTTGGTGACGGGGTCCAGGGGCAACTGGCCGGAAACAAAAAGCATATCTCCCTGGACAACGGCCTGGGAATAGGGTCCGATGGCGGCGGGGGCGTTATCCGTGCTGATAATTTTCTTCGACATGGGAATCTCCATTGGTCACGTGATTGAAATCAATACCGAAATAGCCGATTCGCATATCCGGCAGGTTCTCTTTTTACGAAACAACTGTATTTTTATAATTTTTTAAAAGTAACCTGACAACAAAAAAATCAAAAAATAGTGAAAGAGGACCGTTTTTTGATCCTATCGACTGCTAATCATTCTGAAATACCTTACTTTCCAAATCAGAACCGTATATCGTTCCACAATGAAGGGAGGAAGCGTTGTCAAAATTGAGTTGACATTTTTTTATACATTTTGTAAAAATTGCTTCAAAATCATTCCCCAAAAAAGTAACCAGCAGAGCTGCCTTTTTTCGTCAAAGGTCGGCCAACTCGCATGCAGCGGTCAACAAAGAAACAAGGATACCCCATGGCCACAATTGATTTTACCGAAATAAACAAACTTGCCCAGGCATACCAGCCGGCAATGACCAGGTTCCTGCGTGATATGGTCGCCATTCCGAGTGAAAGCTGTGATGAAGAAAAAGTAATCCTTCGCATTAAAGAGGAGATGGAAAAAGTCGGCTTTGATCGTGTTGAAATCGATCCCATGGGCAATATCCTGGGATATATCGGCTCCGGGCCCCGCCTAATCGCCTTTGACGCCCATATCGACACCGTCGGCATCGGCGCCACCGCTAACTGGGAGTTTGATCCCTACCAGGGATTTGAAGATGATGAATGTATCGGCGGTCGAGGCACCTCAGACCAGGAGGGCGGCATGGCCTCCATGGTCTATGCCGGCAAGATCATCAAAGAGCTGGATCTGGCCGACGAGTTTACCGTGGTCATGGTCGGGACCGTCCAGGAAGAGGATTGCGACGGGTTGTGTTGGCAGTACATCATTAAAGAGTCAGGCCTGAAACCCGAATTTGTGGTTTCCACCGAACCCACCGACGGCGGCATTTATCGCGGCCAGCGCGGCCGCATGGAAATTCGTGTTGACGTGGCCGGTACTTCCTCGCACGGGTCGGCTCCGGAACGCGGTGACAACGCCATATTCAAGATGGGCAAAATTCTCGGCGAGCTTGAGCAACTGCACACCAAGCTCAAGGATGACGACTTCCTGGGCAAGGGTTCCCTGACCGTGTCCCAGATCTTTTATACCTCGCCCTCACGCTGTGCCGTGGCCGATGGATGCTCTATCTCCATCGACCGGCGGCTGACCGCCGGTGAAGACGCAGAGCTTGCCCTGTCCCAGATCGCGGAACTACCCGCCGCCAAGGCGGCCAAAGCCAAGGTAAGCATGTATACCTACCAGGTTCCGTCCTACACCGGACTGGTCTATCCCACGGATTGTTATTTTCCCTCCTGGGTGGTGAAAGAGGAACACCCGGCAGTCCAGGCGGCCGCTGATGCCTATTCATCACTGTTTGCAACCGATCCCCGTATCGATAAATGGACCTTTTCCACCAACGGTGTGTCAATAACCGGCATGCATGGAATCCCGACAATCGGCTTTGGTCCGGGTAAGGAAGCCCAGGCGCACGCCCCCAATGAAAAGACATGGAAGTCCGACCTGGTACGTTGCGCGGCCCTGTATGCCGCCCTGCCCGGCGCTTACGCAGGGAAAAAATAAAATAGAGCTCCGGGTGAAGAAAAAACTTGCCGTCATCGCCATCGGCGGTAACTCGCTTATCAAACATCGCAGCCAACAGACGGTGGAGGATCAATACCGAGCCATCTGTGAAACCATCAGGCATCTGGTCGATCTGGTTGAACATGGATATCAGTTGGTCATCACCCACGGCAACGGTCCGCAGGTCGGCTTTATTCTGCTCAGGTCCGAAATTGCCCGAAAAGAGATCGGCCTGCATATTGTGCCGTTAAGTTCCTGTGTGGCCGATACCCAGGGTGCCATCGGATTACAGATCCAGCAGGCGTTGACCGACGAGCTGGAAAAACGAAACCAGGTCGCAAAGGCGGTGACCATCGTCACTCAGGTGGAAGTCAGCCCGACGGATCCCGGCTTTGAGGCTCCGGACAAACCTGTCGGGGAATTCTATCAAGCCGACCAACTGGAAGAACTGATAAAACAACATCCGGGATGGATACTGAAAGAGGATGCAAACAGGGGGTTCCGCAGAGTGGTCCCCTCTCCGGTCCCCCTGAAAATTGTTGAACAAGAGGCAATCAACGCCCTGCTGGCCGATGGCTTCCAGGTCATTGCCGCCGGTGGTGGAGGGGTGCCGGTCGTGCGCGGCAAGGAAGGGCTGAGCTGTGTCGATGCCGTCATCGACAAGGACAAGACGGCCGCCCTGCTGGCAACCAACCTGCAGGCGCCGTTGCTGGTTATCTCAACTGCGGTTGAACAGGTCATGCTCAATTACGGCACGACACAAGAAAAAGCCCTGGGACGGGTGAGCCTGCAGGAAATAGAGCGGTATTTTCAGGAAGGTCATTTTGCCCCCGGTTCCATGGGCCCGAAAATAGAGGCCGCCATCAGTTTTTTGAAAAATGGCGGCAAAAAGGTAATCATCACCAACCCGAAAAATATCGGCGCAGCCCTTGCCTGCGGCAAGGGGACCCAGATCAGCAGATAGCCGGCATCAGGAGAAAAAAACAATGGATAGAATCGGTCTTGAAGAGTTAATCAGAGAACTTGCCACTCTGGATTACAGGAAGATGTACAACAATGATTTTCTCCTGACCTGGGAAAAATCAAATGATGAAATCGCCGCCACTTTCACGGTTGCGGAAATTCTGCGCGGCATGCGCGAGCAGGACATCTCCAGCCGGGTATTTGATTCCGGCCTCGGCGTTTCCCTGTTCCGTGACAACTCCACCCGCACCCGCTTCAGCTTCAGCTCCGCCTGCAACCTGCTTGGGCTTACCGTCCAGGACCTTGACGAAGGCAAATCACAGATGGCCCATGGCGAAACCGTTCGGGAAACGGCCAACATGATCTCGTTTATGGCCGATGTTATCGGCATTCGGGATGACATGTATATCGGCAAGGGTAACGCCTATATGCGCGATGTGGCCCGGGCGGTGCAGGCCGGGTTTGATGAAGGCGTGCTTGAACAGCGGCCGACCCTGGTCAACCTGCAGTGCGATATCGACCATCCCACCCAGTCCATGTCGGACATGCTGCACATTATCAACCATTTCGGCGGTGTTGAAAACCTGGCCGGTAAAAAGATCGCCATGAGCTGGGCCTATTCACCCTCCTACGGCAAGCCGCTCTCCGTTCCCCAGGGAATAATTGGCCTGATGACCCGCTTCGGCATGGATGTGACGTTGGCCCATCCGGAAGGGTACGAGGTCATGGCCGAGGTGGAAGAGGTGGCGGCACGTCAGGCCGCAGAATCGGGTGGCAGATTCACTAAAACCAACTCCATGGCCGAGGCCTTTGCCGAAGCCGATATCGTCTACCCGAAAAGCTGGGCGCCCTATGCGGCCATGGAAAAACGGACCGATCTCTACGGCCATGGCGATTTTGACGGCATAAAGGCCCTTGAGCAGGAACTGCTTGCCGAGAATAAAAATCACATGGACTGGACCTGCACCGAAGAGCTGATGGCCACGACCCACAACGGCTCAGCCCTGTACATGCATTGTCTGCCGGCCGATATTACCGGCGTCTCCTGCGAAAACGGAGAGGTCGAGGCCTCGGTCTTTGACCGTTACCGGGTGCAGCAATACAAAGAGGCCGGCTACAAGCCCTATATTATTGCAGCCATGATTTTCCTCTCTAAAATCCGAAATTCAGCCGACGTCCTGCAACATCTGATGGACAAGGCCACCGCACGGGTATTGTAACCGGCATGGCACGCCCCTGGAAACCAATGTTTTTCATATTACAACCTATGACGGAAAACAGACCATGATCGAACTGACGCTCAACGGTGCAAAGACACGGTTTGACGGTGACGAATCCACTTCCCTGCTCTCCTGGCTGCGTAACGATCAAAACCTGACAGCGGCCAAGGACGGCTGCTCCGGCCAGGCCGCCTGTGGCGCCTGCCTGGTCGAAGTGGACGGCAAGGCAAAGCTGGCCTGTGCCACGCCCATGAAAAAGGTGGCCGGCAAACAGGTGGTCACCTTAGAGGGGGTGCCCGAATCTCTGTTGCAGACCCTGGGCCGTGCCTTTGTCGCCAAGGGGGCGGTGCAATGCGGCTTCTGCACGCCCGGTTTTCTGACCAGAACAAAAATCCTGCTGGCTGAAAATCCTGACCCCACCAGGGAAGAGGTAACAAAGGCGCTCCGTTTTCATCTCTGCCGCTGTACCGGCTATGTAAAAATCGTGGACGCCGTACTCGAGGCGGCGCTGGCCCTGCGGGAGGGCCGGGACACCCCCATGGAACAGGGTGCCGGCATCTCCATTTCCAGCCCCAAGTTCAAGGCCGTGGACCGGGCCCTTGGCCGCAAACCCTTTGTCGATGATCTCCGTTTTGACGGCATGCTCTTTGGCGCTCTCAAGTTTTCCGAACACCCGCGCGCACGGGTGGTGCACATCGAAACCAGCGCCGCTGAGCAGGCCGAGGGTGTAATAAAGGTGCTGCTGGCCAGTGATATTCCGGGTCAGCGCAACTCCGGCCTGATAGTCGAAGACTGGCCCCTGATGATGCAAGAAGGTGAGATTACCCGCTACATCGGAGACGTGCTTGCCTCGGTGGTCGCTGAAACCGAGGCCCAGGCCCGGGCCGCCGTGGAGCTGATTGAGGTGGAATATGAGGTGCTCGAGCCGCTTGTTGACATGCGCAAGGCGCTGACCAGCCCGATCAAGGTGCATGAAAAAGGTAACCTGCTCGGTGAAAAAATAATCAAACGGGGCGAGACAAAAAAACTTTTGCAAACCTCCTCCCACACGGCCCGGGGCACCTTCACCACTCCCACCATTGACCACGGATTTCTCGAAACAGAATGCTGCGTGGTCATCCCAAAAGGGGATGGCATTAAGGTCTTTACCCAGTCCCAGGGACCATACAGAGAACGGGACGAGATCGCCCATCAGCTTGCCCTTTCCGAGGAACAGGTCGAGGTCGAGGTCATTGACTGCGGCGGTGCCTTTGGCGGCAAGGAAGACATGACCGTGCAGGGCCATGCCGCCCTGGCCTGCCATCTCCTGGACAGGCCGGTTAAATACAAGCTTTCCCGGCCCGAATCCATCCGCATGCATCCCAAGCGTCATCCGACCATCCTGGAATATGAAATCGGCTGCGACGACAACGGCAAACTCACCGGCCTGTATGCCCGTATTCTCGGCGATACCGGTGCCTATGCCTCGGTGGGCGGCCCGGTCATGGACCGGGCCGGCACCCATGCCTCGGGCGGTTATCATTTTCCGGCCGTGGATATCGAGGCCCGCTCCGTCTATACCAACAATATCCCCTGCGGCGCCATGCGCGGATTCGGCGTTAACCAGGCCTGTTTTGCCCTGGAGGGGTTGATCGACGAACTGTGCGAGAAAGGTGGTTTTGACCCGTGGCAATTCCGATATGACAATGCCCTTGATATCGGCTCCATGCTTGCCCCCGGCCAAGTGCTGACCGCAAGTGTCGGCCTGAAAGAGACCCTGCTCGCCGTCAAGGATGCCTACGACAAGGCTCAATATAAAGGGTTGGCCTGCGCGGTCAAAAACTGCGGCGTCGGCAACGGCATTCCGGAACTCAGTCGGGTCAAGATTGAGATTCACGAGGGCGGCAAGATAATTCTTCACCATGGCTGGACCGAAATGGGTCAGGGCGTGCACACCATTGCCCGCCAGATTTTATGCGAGGCCACCGGCATTGAGGACATTGACCTGATCACTCCCTTTGTCACCACCGCTTCCGGGGCCGTCGGCGGCCCGACCACGGCCAGCCGGGGCACTCTGCTCCTTGGCCGGGCCATTATTGAGGCGGCAAAAGCGCTGAAAAAAGACCTTCAGAAACACTCCCTTGCCGAACTTGCGGGCAGGGTATACGAGGGTGAATATCTCTGTGATTACACCCAGGCAGAGGGCGAGCCCGGCAAGATTATCTCCCATATTTCCTATGGGTACGCGACCAATCTTGCCATCCTTGATGAGGCGGGCAATCTGGAAAAGATCATTGCCGCCCATGACGCGGGTAAGATCCTTAATCCCAAGCTCTTTGAAGGCCAAATCGAAGGCGGCGTGGCCATGGGCGTGGGCTATGCCCTCAGTGAAAAGGTGGAGGTGAACAACGGCTATCTTACCTCGGGAAAGTACCGGACCCTTGGTCTGCCCAAGATCAATGATCTGCCTGAAATCGAGGTTTTCGGAGTTGAATCCGATGATCCGGAAGGGCCGTTCGGCGCCAAAGGCGTGGGTGAAATCGGCTCCATTCCGACGGCCCCGGCCATTGCCAATGCCTTCTGTCATTTTGACGGCAAAAGGAGGTATTCCCTGCCGCTTGAACGACCCAAACCAGAAGAGGATTGATTCCATGACCATTTACCTGCAGGACACGCGCTATATCGATCCCGACACCCTTGCCCTCTCCAGCACCCATCTCGCGGTTGGGGAAGGCGCCGACGGCACGGTAACCCCTATTGCTGCCGTTCCGCCTGCTGCCGAGCGCCTGGCGGAAGACCGGGTCATCGACTGCAAGGGGCGTTTTGTGACCCGCGCCTTTGGCTGTGGCCATCACCATATCTATTCAGCCCTCTGCCGGGGAATGCCCGCGCCTCCCAGGGTTCCCACCAACTTTCTCAAGGTGCTTGAATATGTCTGGTGGCGGGTAGATAAACGTTTAGACCATAGCATGGTCGAGGCAAGCGCCCTGGCCGCAGGCTTGCAGATGGCCCGGCGCGGGGTGACCTTCTGTATCGATCACCATGCCTCGCCCCTGCATGTGGAGGGCAGCCTGGAAACTATTGCCCGGGCCTTTGAACGCTGCGGTATCGGCCATCTCATGTGCCACGAATCCTCTGACCGTAACGGTCCAGAGGCGGCGGAAAAAAGCCTGGCCGAACATGATGCCTATCTGGCATCAGGTCGCCCCGGCCTCATCGGCCTGCATGCCTCGTTCACGGTTGGCGATGAACTTTTTATAAAATCGGTCGACCTGGCCCGCAAGTACAACACCGGCCTCCATATCCATGTGGCCGAAGACATTGCCGATGAGGAACACTGTACAGCGACCTACAACAAACGGGTCGGCGAGCGACTGCGCGACCTGGGTGGGCTGGAAAGCCCCAAAACCATCCTGGGACACTGCGTGCACTGCAATGACGAGGAGCGGAAAATCATTGCCGATTCCGGGGCCTGGGTGGTCTCCAACGTGGAATCCAACCAGAACAACAACGTCGGCCTGACCGATTACGACTGGCTGGACAACATCATGCTCGGCACCGACGGCATGCATAACGATATGCTCCGTTCGGCCAAGGCGCACCATCTCTGCTGCTCCACCACCGGCGGTATCGGCTACGATGAGGTGTACCGCCGCTTCCGTAACGTCCACAACTACCTGGCCCAGTTTCCCGGCATCGGCGACGGTCCGAACAACCTGGTCATCCTTGACTATGACAGCCCCACCGAACTGAGCAGCGACAACTTTTACGGCCATTTCCTGTTCGGCCTTGAAGCCCTGCACGTTGACACCGTTATCGCCCGGGGCAAGGTGATTATCGAAAACCGAAAATCCACCCTTGTCGACGAGGAGGAAATCCTCGCCTATGCCCGCGAGCAGGGGCTGCGGCTCTGGGAGGCGCTGCAGAAGTAGAGAAGTAGATATGAAGACCCTGGTAACAAACGGCACGGTGGTGACGACCGCCGAAATCCTGCAATCGGACATCCTGATTGAAGATGGCCGTATTGTTGCCGTTGGTCGCCGCCTTGACCAATCCGGCGCCCCGGAAATCATCGATGCCGGCGGCTGTTACGTCATGGCCGGCGGTATCGACGTCCATACCCACTGCAACCTGACGGTCGGCGATGAAGCCGTCAGTGACGGCTTTTTTCACGGATCAGTGGCAGCGGCCCATGGCGGCACCACCTGTTTTGTCGAGCATCCGGGTTTTGGGCCTGTGGCCTGTGGGCTGCATCACCAGATTGACCTGTACCGGCAGCAGGCTGATCCGGACGTTGTCATTGATTACGGATTGCACGCAGTCGCCCAGCACGTTGACGACCGGATGCTTGCAGACATTGCCGAGCTGCCGCAACGCGGTATTGCCAGCCTCAAGGTCTATCTGACCTACTCCGGCCGTCTGCGGGATGAGGCAATCATCGAGGTCTTGAAGGCGGCGCAGCGGGCAGGGATACTTGTTACCTTTCATGCGGAAAATCACGCCATTGTCTCGTCACGGACACAAGAACTCCGGGCCTCGGCCCACCGGGCTGATAGCGCTGTTTTTCCGCAAAGCCGCCCTGATTATGCCGAGGCAGAGGCCATAAACCGGCTTATTGCCCTGGCCAGGGCAGCCGGGGAGGCGCCGATCTATATTGTCCACCTCTCCACCGCCGCCGGCCTTGAGGTTATCCGCAAGGCAAAACAGCAGGGCCGGGAGATCTATGCTGAAACCTGTCCCCAGTATCTGCTGCTCACCGATGAGTGCTACCAACAGCCGGACAATGGCGGTCTCCAGTACATCATGGCCCCGCCGTTGCGAAAACAGGATGACTGTGATGCCCTCTGGCAGGGGCTGGCGGACAACACCATTGATGTGGTTGCCACCGACCACTGCTCGTTCTCCCTTGCCCAAAAACTGACCAGGGGAAAAAACAACGTTTTTGCCGCTCCGGGCGGCATTCCAGGCATAGAAACCAGGGTGCCGCTGCTCTTTTCAGAAGGGGTGCTGAAAAAGCGCATAGATCTGGCCGCCTTTACCCGGCTGATTGCCGCCAATCCGGCCAGGATCATGGGCCTTGCCCCGAAAAAGGGGGCCATCGCCGTTGGCGCCGACGCTGATCTCATGCTCCTTGATCCGGTCATGAAAAAAGAGGTCTCGGTGGAGTCTCTGCACCAGCAGGTGGATTATACGCCCTTTGCCGGCATGATGGTCCAGGGCTGGCCAAGAATGGTGATGCAGCGGGGGCGGGTGGTTATGGAAAATGAACAACTCAAGGCCGCCAGGGGCGCCGGTTCCTTTGTCGAGCGAAAAACGAGAACCTGAGAGCGTTACCATGAAAAAAGACCTTTTTGTCTGTACGGATATAGATACCCTGCTTCCCTGGATCCTCGCTGATCTGGAAGAGCGCAATGAAATATTCGGCATCAACCGGGACCAGTTCTTTCTCCCTTCCCCCGATGACCCCTTCCGCATGACCCGCTACGGCAGCCTGCTGGAAACGCCGCTCGGCGTTGCCTCGGGCCCGCATACCCAGCTGGCCCAGAACATCGTCACCGCCTGGCTTACCGGCAGCCGCTACATCGAGCTGAAAACCGTGCAGGTGCTTGACGAACTCGATGTGACCAAACCCTGCATCGACATGACCGATGAGGGCTATAACTGCGAGTGGTCCCAGGAGTTGAAGCTTGAGGAGTCTTTTAACGAGTATCTGAACGGTTTTATCCTGCTCTATATCCTACGCGACAGGCTTGGATTTTCCGGAGACGGGCCGGGTTTTATCTTCAACATGAGCGCCGGTTATGAGCTGAAAGGCATCCACAGCCCCAGCATGCAGCGGTTTTTTGACCGGATGGAAGACTGCTCCGCCGAGCTGGCGGAAAAAATCGAGCTGATCGCACCCGTTTATCCCCGGATCAGGGAACTGAATATCCCGACCAGCATCTCAAACAGCCTGACCATCTCCACCATGCACGGCTGCCCGCCGGACGAGATCGAAAAAATCGCCCGCTACTTTATCGAGGACCGCGGCTACCACACCACCATCAAGCTCAATCCAACCCTGCTGGGGCCGGAGCGGCTGCGCGACATCCTCAATACCAGGTTAATATATCCCATAGATGTGCCGGATCTGGCCTTTGAGCATGACCTGAAATATGCCGATGCGGTCAAACTGATCAGATCCCTACTTGATACCGCCCGGGCCAAAGGGGTGGCGTTCAATCTCAAGCTGACCAATACCCTGGAAACCACCAATATTGACCAAAAGCTTCCCAAGACCGAGGCCATGTGCTATATGTCGGGCCGGGCATTGCATCCGATCAGCATCAACCTGGCCGCCCGGCTGCAGGAGGAGTTTGAGGGAACCCTTGATCTCTCCTTCTGTGCAGGTATTGACACCTTTAATGTCTTTGATACCCTTGCCTGCGGTCTGGCGCCCATTACCGTCTGTTCCGATCTGCTGAAACCGGGTGGCTATGCCCGGATGAAACAGTATACCCAAACCCTGCTGACCGAAATGAAGGCGGCCGGGGCCCGATCCATTGACCAGCTGGTATGCGATCGGGCGGGCACGGAAGACAGATTTATTGCCGCATTGCACAACCTGAATAACTATGCGGCAGCCGTTATTGAAAGCGGCAGATACGGCAAGGACCTCTTTCCCTGGCGCAATGTAAAAATCAAACGTCCTTTACCAAGATTTGACTGCGCTGCTGCTCCCTGTGTGGCGAGTTGTGCTGCTTCCCAGGATGTGCCGCGCTACATGGAATATACGGCCCGAGGTGAATTTGACAATGGATATACAACCATCCTGGCAACCAATCCCATGCCCAATCTGCTGGGCATGGCCTGCGAGCATCCCTGTCAGGAGAAATGTACCAGGATTAATTACGATTCTTCCTTGCCTATCCGGGCGATCAAACGATTTCTTGCCGAAAATGGGGACGAGGGAACTCAACTCTCTCCCGGGACGAGTAACGGCAAAAAAGTTGCTGTTATCGGCGCCGGGCCATCCGGACTTTCGGCTGCATTCTATTTAGCCCTTGAGGGATTTGCCGTTGATATCTATGAAGCCAAAGACGTTGCAGGAGGCAAGGCTGTCACCGCTCTCTCCTCTGCCGGGCTTGATGAAGCCGGACTGAAAAAAGATATTGATCGCATTCTTGCACTCGGCGTGCGGCTGCATACGGGTGTACGTGTTACCCGTGAAAAATTTGCCGCCCTCAGAAAGTCCCACGATTTTGTCTATATCGCCTGCGGTACATCGAAGGAAAGCAGCCGGACGGCACAGGGCATGATAGAGCATCTTGATTTTATCCCGGAAGGGGAAATCGAAGTTGATGTAAAAACTCTGCAATCAGCGCTGCCCTTTGTGCTGGCGGGCGGAGATGTTATTGGAAGGTCATCCCTTGACACTGCCGTCGGTCATGGCAGGCGGGCAGCGGAATCCATTGTTGCCGCCTGTGGCTTTGCCTCTCAGGTTGAAATAGCTCCCCCTGATGACCGTAAACCGGACCTGCACAGGTGGTTCAGACAGAACGCGACCAGGATACAAGGCGGTACCCTGAAAAAATTAGATCCCGGCGAACGCGTCAACAGTGATGGCCCCACCCTAAGCAAAGAGGAGGCAATGGCTGAGGCCGCACGTTGTCTGCAATGTGCTCTTATCTGCAATATCTGTGTGACGGTCTGTCCAAACAGGGCAAACGTTGCTCTACAAGCTAAACCGGTAGCCTATCCTGTGCAGACTATCTGTGCAGATGGTTCCATTGAGACCAGTGAACGGATTGCATTGACCCAGGCCTGCCAGGTCATAAATATTCCGGATTTCTGCAACCAGTGCGGCAACTGCAAGACCTTTTGTCCAACCAGCGGCGCACCTTATTATGCCAAATCCCATGTCCATCTGTCCGCGGCAAGCCTTGAGGCGCACGGGGAAGGATTTTTTATGGCGGAAAAAGGTGTAATGCACATTATGGTAGGCGGCAAAAGGGGCACGCTCACCGATGCCGGGAAAAACTTTGTTTTTGAAGATGCCGAAGTCAGACTGCAGCTGGCAAAAGATTCACTGGAGGCATCAGATGTTGAATTACGACAGGCTGTAACTAAGAAAAAATTACGGAGAGTCACCGAAGCGGCAGTTTTATTTACCCTGCTGGACGGAAGATATCCTTTTTGCAAATAGAACCGATATTTTTATCTGATTACCATCAATCCTCAGAAACAAGGGATACCATCGCTTGGTGAGGTAAAACAAAGAGAACCTCTCTACGCAACAGGTGAATTTTATGTCAAATTAAACAACGGATATTGAGCGATGTTATCCCTGATACGGCTTTGCTGAGCTTCGGTGGTAATCAGGTATTTTTAACAGATATACAAAATGCCGCAGGGGCGAATTTATTTGCCTGTTATGCCTGTGAATTATTGAAAAAACCAT
>WGCP01000454.1 GCA_015493715.1 Desulfobulbaceae bacterium | reverse complement strand
ATAGAAGCAGCTATAACGACCATGCCGACAACGGAAGAAAGGTGGGGAGATTCATCTGGGAGAAGGAGCCAGCTGAAGATGGCGCCAAAGACCGGAATAATAAACTTCCACAAATTGAGCTGCGAAACCTTTACCTCCGGGCGCTGCAGCAACACAAACCAGAGGCTGAAAGCGACCGCCGAAAGACAGGACAGCCACCCCAGGGCCAGATAATACCCCAGGGGATATAGGGAAAATGATGCTTTTTCCACAAACAAACCGACAAGAAACAAAAAAAATCCGCCTAAAAAAATCTGCAGAGAAGTAAAAAACACCGGATCCATGTCACTTTTCTCCCCGGCCACCAGGACATTACCAATGGCGCTGGAGACCGTACAGAGAAAGAGAAGAACGATACCTAAAAATTCACGTAGACCGGAAGGAGATGCCCACGGTTGACGACTGACGCTCAGGATAACAATCCCGACAAGGCCAAGGAGGAGACTGACCGTTTTCGGCAAACTCAAATGGTCGTCAGCTATTGTATAATGGGCCACCACGGCCGCAGTTAGCGGAGAGGCGCCGATCAGAATAGCGGCGATTGCCCCGGAGACCATGGTCATGGCCAGGTAAAACAATCCATACATGAGAAAAGTTTGAAAAAAACTCACCAGGACAATCACCCGAAGATTTGGCCGCAGGACGGAGAATGAAGGCCGCCTGGCCCACCAGAAGGGAAGCAGCAAAAGTCCTGCCGCCATAAAACGGACACCGGCAAAGGAAAAAGGACCTGAATAACGCAGGCCGATTTTTACTCCGACAAAGGCCGTCGACCAGAGCAAACAGGCAAAAAGGGCAAGAAGGGTCGTCCCCCAGGGGGATCGGACAGAGAGGATCACGCTAAACCGTGAAAATGAAAATTTGAGATGAAAACATCAAAAAAAAGGACTCATAGCCACCGGCTATGAGTCCTTGAACTTTGGTAGCGGGGGGAAGATTTGAACTTCCGACCTTCGGGTTATGAGCCCGACGAGCTACCAGACTGCTCCACCCCGCGTTGCGATCAGCAATATATATCATGGATTCTTTTTTGTCAATGGCAGCCAGCGCTTTTCTTTTCTTTTTTGCCGTCCCGAATCCCGGCTATCCTCTCTCGGATTATCGGCGGCAGGGGGGTCAATCGGCCCTGGCGATTCACACAGGCATGGTTGGTAAATCCCTTGACCAGCAATTGTTCTTTTTCTCCGGCTGTCCTCGTGATGCGATAATGAAACCGGCAGGAAACTTTTTTTAATTCGGCCAGGCAAACGCTGATGCCCAACAGGTCATCGTAGCGGGCAGGTGCCTTGTAACGCAGATACGTTTCGGTAACCGTCAGGATGAAGCCCTGTTTTTCTATCTCCTGATAGGGCATGGCCCATGCACGCATCATTTCAGTACGTCCGATCTCGAAAAAACGCAGGTAATTGGCATTATAGACCACACTGCCGGCATCGGTATCCCCATAAATCACCCGATACCGGACCTGAAAGATGGGCCCGTCCATGGGAAGGCGCAGGTTACTCATTCCTATGCCCCACGGATAAAGCGCTCAAAAAAAAGGGCCCCACTTGCCGGAGAAAGTCCGTTTTCCTCGGCACTTTTACCGGCATTGACCTCACTGTAACTGCGTCCGCTTGCCCGGGCAACACCACGGGAGTCATACAACAGAACCGGGACCGGCCAGTCGACATGGGTGCGCATGGAGAGCGGGGTGTAATGATCCATACAGACGACCATCCGAAAATCTTCCCCTGTTTTTTCCATCTCATGAAGAATGGGGGCAATTATTTTCGCATCCAGGTCCTCTATTGCCTGCACCTTGTCGGCAAGACTTCCCTGATGCCCTGCCTCATCCGGCCCCTCAATATGAACGATTGCTATGTCTCCGATTGCAAGTGCGGCTAACGCCGCTTTGACCTTACCTGTATAATTGGTGTCGATGTAGCCGGTCGCTCCCTCTATTTCAGGCACGGCAAGGCCGGCATAGACACCGATACCTTTGAGCAGATCAACGGCGGATATAAGGGCGCCGTTGATCCCAAACCGTTCCGACAGGGGTCGCATAGATGGACTCTTTCCCTCTCCCCAGAGCCAGATCGAGTTGGCGGGATTTTTCCCTTGTCGAATCCTCTCCTTATTGACGGGATGATCGGCCAGCACCGTAGTTGATTCTTCCATCAATGTTTTCAAATAATCAACCTGCAGATACTTTGCGTAAAAGTCGGTTACATCCTTATCCAGGTGATCATGAGGCGGAACCGTTGTCAGTGCGGGCGGCTCTCCCTTTACAACCAGGAGATGCCGATAACTGATACCCGGATACAACCGCAGGCGTCCGGTTCCACAACGCTCCTCGATCGCCGTAATCAAAGCCGTGCTTTCAGGAGTTGTAATATGACCGGCACTGTAATCCCGCATTATCACCCGGTCGTTCTCCTGTTCCAGGGTGACCAGGTTGCAGCGATAGGCCAGTTCATCGACTCCAAGGTCCACGCCCATGGAAGCGGCTTCCAGGGGCGCACGGCCGGTATAATATTTTTCCGGCTCATAACCAAGCAACGAAAGATTAGCTACATCACTTCCCGGCGGATAACCTGCCGGAACCGTGCGCACCAGCATCTGTTCACCTGCCCTTGCCAGGCGATCCATAACCGGCGTGACGGCGGCCTCAAGCGGTGTCTTACCGTCAAGGTCCGCAATGGGTTCATCCCCCATGCCGTCACCAATGATCAATATATATTTCATCCATGCTCTCCCTGGAATCGAGCATTAAGCGGACACGGGACGATAGATCCCGGAACAAGAAAAAAATCAGTCATCTTCGAGCATCCGTATCTTCACCGTCGGTGCGGTAACCACGGCAAGGGCATCTATCTCCTGCAAAGCGACACTGACTGCAGATTCCTGTGCGGTATGAGTGCGCATGACAATGGCCACCGGGCCGCGCTCCTGCCGACCCTTCTGAAGAACGGATTCGATACTGATTGCATTTTTACTGAGAATTCCGGCAATAGTTGCCAGCACGCCCGGCTCATCTCTGGCCGATATCCTGAAATAATAGGGACAGGACAACTCATCAATGGACGTTATTCTCCGCTCACCGATATTTTCAGGCAGATAGGATAACGACGGCACCCGGCCGACGGAACCGGCATGAATATCACGGGCGATATCCATAATATCGGCGGCAACAGCGGATCCGGTCGGCATCTTACCGGCGCCCAGACCATAGAAGAGAACATTGCCCACCATGTCACCGGTGAAATGAATGGCATTAAAGGCCCCGTCGATTTTGGCAAGCAGATGAGTCTCCGGCACCATGGTCGGATGCACCCGGGCCTCCACATGCTCGTCATGGTTACGGCTTATGGCCAGCAACTTGATCCGACAGCCGAATTCCCGGGCAAACTCAATATCCATCGGCTCAATCCGGGAAATCCCCTCGGTGGCGATATCGTTGTGGGTTATATTCATGCCGTAGGCCATGGTCATCAAAATGGCCAGCTTATGGGCGGTATCAATGCCCTCGATGTCATAGGTGGGATCGGCCTCGGCAAAGCCCTGCTCCTGCGCATCTTTGAGCACAACATCAAAGGCAACGCCCTCATCGGTCATGCGGGTAAGAATATAGTTGGCCGTTCCATTCATTATCCCCATGATTGAGAGGATCTTATTGGCCACCAATCCCTCCTTGAGGGATTTGATGACAGGGATACCACCGCCGACACTGGCCTCAAACCCAACCTCAACACCATTTTCCGCTGCTGCGGTAAAAATTTCCTTCCCTTCCTGAGAAAGCAGGGCCTTATTTGCCGTCACCACGTGTTTACCGGCGGCTATGGCATCCATGACAAAGGTCTTGGCCGGTTGAATTCCACCGATCAGCTCAACGATGATATCTATTTCCGGATCCCCAATCAGTTCAGCCGCGTCTCTGCTTAAACGGACCCCGGAGAACTGCGACGGCAACTTGTCAATATTGATGTCGGCAACCGCCGCCAGCCGCACGGAAAGACCGCTTCGTTTTTCAAGCCTCTGCTGCTGAGCAAGCATAACCTCGGCCAGACCGCTGCCGACGGTTCCAAATCCTATGAGCCCTACCTTTATCTCTTTCATCAGTTCTATTTATCTAATTATTTCCTGGAATTTGTTTTTACCCCAAATCTACTGTTTGCCGCCAATTTGTACCCGCTTTCGGCCTCATTGTCAAAAATAATAGAGACATATTTTGATAGCCAAACCGGGGAAGGTACGCTATAGTATGCTGTTAAATGAGAGGCCATTCATTTTTTCGCCTCTCTGCATGACCAACACAATCGTAAATGGTCATAGGTTATGTAACTACCCGTTTTTATTTACCAGGGATTGTAAGTTGGCACGGGTGCCCCGATTTTGTGCAGGCGCTATTGTTCGCTATAGCCCCCCTCTATGCGGGCAATCGCGACCGTGCAAAAGCGGGGTGCCCGTGACGACTTACACACAATCTGCTGGTTACGCCTCCGCTAATGGAGCGAGTACTCTTTAATTTTTTTAATGCATGGGAGATGAATTTATGAACATTTTGGCTTTTGGACCTAACGGCAGCGGAAAAGGCACTCAGGGTGCTATCATAGCAAAAAAATATGGACTGGATCACATCGAGTCCGGCGCTATTTTCCGCGAGCACATCAAAGGTGGAACCGAGCTCGGCAAAAAGGCTAAAGAGTATATCGAACGCGGCGATCTGGTTCCCGACGATATTACCATTCCCATGGTCCTTGAGACCCTTGGGAAATCAAAAGGAAACGGCTGGATACTCGACGGTTTTCCCCGTTCCCTGGCCCAGGCTGAAGCCCTGGACAAGGCGCTGAAAGAATCAGGCATGCCCCTTGATTATGTCCTTGAAATCGTCCTGGACCGCAATATTGCCAAGGAACGGATTATGGGCCGCAGGCTTTGCGCCAACGACCCGAACCATCCGAACCACATCGCCTTTGAAGCCATTAAACCGGTAGAAAAAGACGGCAAACTTGTCTGCCGGGTCTGTGGAGGCGAACTTTCCACCCGCGCCGATGACCAGGACGAAGAGGCCATCAACAAACGTCATAACATCTACTATGATGACAAAACCGGTACTATGGCCGCCGTCAACTATTTCAAAAACAAAAGTGACGCCAAGGTTATCTCCGTGGACGGCTCCAAGGGTATCCAGGAAATCTCCGAAGAAATTCTCAGTCAGTTGAAGTAAATTCGTTTTTTTTTGCTTTTCAGGAAGAATGACGAACAAGGCGTTTTCATACATTGGTATGGAAACGCCTTTTTTATTTGACAGTCCATGTTTTTTCTTTCATTCTATTAGATATGAAAACACTTATCTCCATGAATCTTGTGCAGTCCATCATGGCAAAGGAGGCCTTTGCCAAGGAATCGGCCGATGCGCTTGTCACCGCCGCCGACTGGATCAGAGAAACCTTTGAGGATGAGGGCAAACTGCTCATTTTCGGCAATGGTGGTTCCGCCGCCGACGCCCAGCACATGGCCGCCGAATTCGTCAACCGCTTCCTTATCAACAGACGCCCCCTGCCCGCCCTGGCTCTCACCACCGACACCTCGGTACTGACCTCCATCGGCAATGATTTTTCCTACGATCAGATCTTCGCCAAGCAGGTTCAGGCCCTGGCCAAGCCGGAAGATCTTGCCCTCGGAATATCCACCTCCGGCACCTCGGCAAACGTTGTGAAAGGCATGAAAGTCGCCAAAGAACGTGGTCTGCGAACCGTCGCCCTGACAGGAGGAACGGAAAATCCCGGAGGTGACTTGCGTGAAATCTGTGATCTGGTGCTCAATGTTCCTTCAGATTCCACGCCCCATATCCAGGAGGCCCACCTCTGGATTGAACACCTGCTCTGTGAAATGGTAGAGACAGCCATGTTCGGCGGCAACCAGAGCTTCTAACAATCCCCCCCCGGTTTCCATTATGCCCACACAATCTCTGCAGCCGCTTGACTTTGCCGACCTTCACACCTATTCGATTCATGACCGTCACTCCAAGGTTAGTGTCAATGACTTTGCCGATGCCCTCAGACCCGACATGCAGGTCAGGGAACTTCTTGCCGCCCTGCCGACCCAGCTGGCCGGGGCGGACTTTCCCGAATTGATAGGGAGAACGGCAACAGCACTGCACAAAAAACGCCCGGTGATGCTCGGCATGGGTGCCCATGTCATCAAGGTTGGCCTGAACCCTATTCTTATTGACCT
>WGCP01000453.1 GCA_015493715.1 Desulfobulbaceae bacterium | reverse complement strand
GACTATATTTATCCCTATGAAGAGGGAAAGACCCGTACCGTCAAGGTCCGGCTTATCTTTAACAACAGGGACGGCAGGCTGAAACCGGGTATGTTTGCCGACATAGCTATCCATGCCGACAGACGCGACAAGGTGTTGGCCGTACCGTCCGAGGCCATTGTCAGGTCCGGGGCCAGGGAACAGGTTTTTGTGGTTACAGGACCGGGCATCTTTGAGCCCAGAGAGGTCGTCACCGGGGTGGAAGCGGACGGTTATACGGAAATTATCAAGGGTCTTAAACAGCATGCACGTGTTGTCACTTCGGCCCAGTTCCTCATCGACTCGGAATCAAAGCTCAACGAGGCCACGGCAAAAATGCTGGAGGCGGGAGACCCGAACAAAAAAAGTGCGAACAAACAGGTTAACGACATGTCAGGCATGAATATGAAAAACCAGGAAGATAGTATGCAGGACATGGACATGGGCAAACAGAAAAATGACATGCCGGGCATGGACATGGGACCGGCAAAATAAAAACCGCCACATGTTGTTCCGACATACACATATATCGACAATATCCCTGCGTAGAGAACTTTTATGATTAAAAAAATTATCGACTTTTCCATCCGTGACCGTCTGCTTATCCTGATCGGAACAGCCATCATTGCGGCTGCGGGTCTCTGGACATTAAAGAACACTCCCCTGGATGCCATACCGGACCTCTCCGACGTCCAGGTCATCGTTTTTACCCGTTTTCCCGGACAGGCACCGCAGGTGGTGGAAGACCAGGTAACCTATCCCCTGACCACTGCCATGCTTGCTGTTCCCAAGTCGAAGGTGGTGCGTGGTTATTCCTTCTTCGGGATTTCTTTTGTCTATATCATCTTTGAAGACGGCACCGACATGTACTGGGCCCGCTCTCGGGTTCTGGAGTCTCTAAACTATGTGAGTTCCAGTCTGCCGTCCGGAGTCACCCCGTCCCTGGGTCCGGATGCCACCGGCGTCGGCTGGATCTATGAATATGCTCTGGTCGACAAAAGCGGCAAACACGACCTGGCCCAGCTGCGTTCTATTCAGGACTGGTACTTGCGTTATCCGTTGCAGACGGTCGAGGGCGTATCCGAAGTGGCCTCCGTCGGCGGATTTGTCAAACAGTATCAAGTGGAAGTTGACCCGGACAAGCTGGCAGCTTACAACATACCCATACAAAAAGTAAAAAAGGCCATACAACGCTCCAACCAGGACGTGGGTGGACGTCTCATCGAAATGGCCGAGACGGAATACATGGTACGCGGCCGTGGGTATATTCGCTCCATTGACGATTTAAAAGAAATTCCCCTTAAAACAGACAACATGGGCACCCCCATCCGTCTGGCCGACGTGGCCACCATCCATCTCGGTCCCGAGCTCAGGCGCGGTCTGGCCGAACTGAACGGAGAGGGAGAGGTTGCAGGCGGCGTCATCATCATGCGCTATGGAGAAAACGCACTGGCAACCATCGAAGCGGTGCGGGCAAAACTGGAAGAGCTTAAAAAAGGTTTGCCGAAAGGTGTGGAGATCGTCCCAACCTATGACCGGGGCAGTCTGATTGAGCGGGCCATCGAAAATCTCAAGGGCAAGCTTATTGAAGAGTCCATCGTCGTCTCTCTGGTCTGCATTATCTTCCTGCTTCATTTCCGTTCGGCCCTGGTGGCCATTGCAACCCTGCCCATGGGAATCCTGCTCGCCTTTATCATTATGAAACTCCAGGGCATCAACGCCAATATCATGTCCCTGGGCGGCATTGCCATCGCCATCGGCGCCATGGTTGACGGGGCCATTGTCATGATCGAAAATGTCCATAAACATCTTGAACTGGCGGCAGAACAGGGACTGGAGTTAACCGGAAAAAATCGCTGGCGGATCATGGGCGAGGCGGCCGGGGAAGTCGGCCCGGCACTTTTTTTCTCTCTTTTGATCATCACCTTTTCCTTTCTCCCCATCTTTACCCTTCAGGCCCAGGAGGGACGTCTGTTCGCTCCGCTTGCCTTTACCAAAACCTATGCCATGGCTTCGGCCGCTCTTCTTTCCGTTACCCTGGTTCCGGTTCTGATGGGCTTTTTTATCCGGGGCAGGATTATTCCGGAAAAAAAGAACCCGGTAAACAGGTTCTTTCAGTTTATCCATGGGCCGATATTGAAAATATGTATACGACTTCGCTGGCTGATCGTACTGCTGGCCATTGTCCTGGTCGGGGCGACATGGTATCCACTCTCCCGTCTGGGCTCGGAGTTTATGCCGCCCCTGGATGAAGGGGACATTCTCTATATGCCGACGACCTTTCCCGGCATCTCCATCACCAAGGCCAAGGAGATTCTCCAACAAACCGACAAAATCATCAAAACATTCCCCGAAGTAAAATCTGTATTCGGCAAGGTAGGGCGGGCGGAAAGCGCCACCGATCCGGCACCCCTGTCCATGATTGAAACCATTATCCGGCTCAAACCGCGTGATCAGTGGCCCGACCCCACAAAGACCACCAGGGACCTGATGCAGGAAATGGACAAAGAATTGCGTATCCCCGGCCTTGCCAATGCCTGGACCATGCCGATTATCACCCGCATTGATATGCTCTCCACCGGTATCAAGACGCCCATCGGTATCAAGGTCAGCGGCCCGGACTTAAATGTACTGGGCAAGGTTGCCCTTGACATTGAAAATATCATGAAAACACTGCCGGAAACCGTCTCCGCCTATGGTGACCGGGCGGTTGGCGGCTATTTCCTTGATATTGATATTAAGCGCAAAGTTGCGGCACGATATGGCCTCAGTGTCGGTGATGTTCAGGATGTTATCATGACCGCCATCGGCGGCATGCAGGTTTCGCAGACCATTGAAGGACTTGAACGCTACCCGATCAACCTGCGTTATCCTCGGGATTTTCGTGATACTCCGGACAAGATCGGCCGGGTCCTGATACCGACACCCTCGGGAAATCAGATTCCGCTGTCCGAGGTGACCACTATTGCCCTCAACAGGGGCGCGCCTGTGATCAAGAGTGAAGATGCCCGTCCCAATGCCTGGGTGTATATCGATATCTCGACCTCGGACATCGGCGGCTTTGTAGCCGATGCCAAGAAAATAATCGACGAAAAGCTCGACCTGCCGGCAGGGTATACCCTCAACTGGTCCGGCCAGTTTGAATATATGGAACGGGCGGCGGAACGGCTGCGCATCGTGGTCCCATTTACCCTGGTATTGATCTTCCTACTGCTCTACTTTAACTTCCGTAACCTTGCCGAGCCGGTTATTGTCATGCTTTCCATTCCCTTTGCCCTGGTTGGTGGCATTTGGTTGATATGGGTGATGAAATTCAACCTCTCCGTGGCCATCGTAGTCGGATTTATCGCCCTTGCCGGAGTCGCCGCTGAAATAGGGGTCCTTGTCCTGACCTTTATCGACCAGGCGCTCAAACGACAACGAGAACACGCAGAAGACGGCAAACTGACCGGTAAGGAAATCATGACCGCCGTTTACACGGGTACAGCCGGACGTGTCCGCCCCATTGCCATGACCGCCACCGCCATCATCGCCGGACTGCTGCCCATTCTCTTCGGCACGGGCACCGGGTCCCAGGTCATGCAGCGCATTGCCGCCCCCATGGTCGGCGGCATGGTCACAACTACCCTGCTCTGCCTGCTGGTTCTTCCTGTTATTTATGGGATTTATCTGCAGATGGTTGAGCGCCGACACAGGTGACATACATGAACAACCACCGAAAAATGGTTTGCACCCTGGCAGGTATCCTGGCGGGAATTATTATTGTCCATCCCTATGTCATGCTGGTGAATCTGTTGACCGGCCCAGGTCCCTTGACCAGTCAACCCCAAAACTTCGGTGATGTCGGGTTTCTCGCAATTATTGCGCCGAATATGCTGCCGATGACCATTGCCTTTGCCTTTTTCGGCGGAATATGCGGCCTGTTGCTCGGCCTTCTTATTGAACGCAACAGGCGTGTTCTCTATTACAGGTATCAGGCTGAGCTACACACCAATCTGACAGCTGCCCTGCACCAGTTATTGGATGTTGTTTCCCATTATATTCTCAACGGTTCCATGGTCATAAGCAGTCACGCCCGCCGACTTGAAAAAAAAACAGCACGGGAGGACCTGCCGCGTCTGGCGGCCATTATCAAGCAGGCCGAACACAATGAAGCCGTGCTCAAGCAGCTCAATGAGTCTGACTTTCTCCAGCAGATTGATCCCACTGATGCCACCTACGAAAAACTGATTGAGCTGAACCGGAAAATTGAAGCACAACTGAAACATTCACCCGGAGAGGTATAATGTCCAAACAACAATTGATTGAAATCCTTACAGTGCCTGGTTGTTCGAGTAAACGCCCGATGCGGGATCTGGTTGATTCCCTGCTGCAGGAAAATAAAATTGACAATGTCGAAGTACGGGAAGTCGAAGTTGTAACGGATGCCATGGCTGTGCGGGAAAAATTCCCCGGCTCGCCGACCGTCCACGTGAACGGGAGGGATGTTGATCCTGAGGGTGAAAAGCAAAGCAACTACCCCTTTGTTTCACCCGTTAACCGAGGTTGACTCTTGGCAATTTCAACCATTGTTTCCAATCGAATAAGCCTGTCATTCATTTGGCGGAGATCTTTATCCATACGATCGACCTTATCAATAAGGCTACTTAACCTTTCATTTAAAAGTATCCCTGCCTTTAATGCTTCCATAACTTTTCCACTGACGCCCATTACTGAACCTCTAACATGGAATGAGTAGCATCAAGGCGTTTTTCAACTTCTTCCATTTTTTTAACAACTTCTTTTGTGGTTTGGATCATGGTGTCTGCCAAAGCGTCTAAAAGTTTAGCCTCATCAGCTGAAGTCTCGCTGTCAAAAGCATTGACAGCTTCCCTCACAACCTTTGCAAAGGAAACGTTTTTATTTTTTGCTATCTTGTCGACCTTCTCGATCATGCTTGGCGGCATGAGGATAGGTTTTCTTAACATTGTCTCATGCTGTGCCGATCCGTTCATAACAAAAAACTCCATGTTGAGTTTACGTGAAGTGGTACTTACAAACACAACATAGCACATGCGCAGCGCATGTGCAAGTTAGTGGTGTTTAGAGGGATAGGGGTCAAGTCGAAAGCTCCGGGATAAACCGGCATAGGGTGAGGGTGAAAGTCCCTTACATAAAAGGAGAAGCTGCTCCATTATAGCCCCGAGTCATGCGTCGACTATCCATGAGGGGGAGAATTGCGGGGGACATCAATATAGATTAATACCGCCGCCTTGCCGCAAAGGGCCTTTTAATGGGTGACCCCTTTTTTTGGTGCGGTAAAAATTCCCCGGCTCGCCGACCGTCCGTATGAACGGGATTGATGTTGATCCGGAAGGTGACAGGCAAAGCAACTACGGCATGGGCTGACGCGTCTATCAAAACAAGGCGGGCCGCTTTGTCAAATTCGTTCAGCCGGAACGTATTATCAGAGCGTTTGCCGCACGCTCACCTGCCGCCTAATCCGGCAGCCCAGAATAAAAACCAGACAGCGCCGGGAACATTCGTTTTGCATATTTTCGGAACAATGGACCGAAATTCCTCATCCCCGTAAATATAATGTTTGTCGTGCACTTCTATATTTATGGCGGCGATTTTTTCAGTTCGATAATAACAATCCCGGGCAACACCACTTGCCACACTGGTCGTATTGTAATTCTGGGCTGCGGTAAAATTGACAATACTTTTCTCGCCTCTATCGTGACGATTGAGTATGGAGGCTATTTTTTGGGTTATCCGGCGAAAAACCTCCAAATCACTTTTCCCGCTCCCATTTCCGAGAAAATTTCCCTCAACCCGCGCCCTGGTCGAATAGGCATAGGGATACAATACCTGCGTGGAACCGGAATGATAATCGATAAGGGCGACAACATTTTTTTCCGCCACGAGTTTTTCCATACCTGCGGTTTCGTTCTCGGAAATTTTCTGCTTCCCTCTATAAATGCGTGAACCAAAGGAACGGCTGCGGATGAAAAGATGTTTCTGATCTTTGGTCAGGTCCCATTTATACTGAAAATTTCTATTGAGATCAACACCCTGTGACTCGCCAAGATATCCATCAGCAAGGGCTACCGCCATTTTTACAGGAGTTTCATCATCGGCAGCCCATTGAGTTTTCCAGACTCTTCGCCGAGGCGATGCACAGATAACCCTCTCAGGATTGCTGGAGTGATAGACGGCATCAAACATTTCAGATGACGCCACACTCAGCTCGGGGTGAAAGAGATGAATGGTTGTATCATCCCTGCTTTCACAGACGATGACACTTTCTTCCTCCACATCTCCCTCATCATCATAGTCGGCAAGAAAACAATGTTCAGCATCCGCCGGCGGTGTATCATAGGCGGTGCCATCCTGCCGATAACAGATTGTTCTATTGGTCAACGGATCATGAATGCGTCGGTTTTCCCGCCATCCAGCCCCATAATAAGAGGCTCTGCCCTCCGGTAAGAAACAATAATCATAACCAGCCGGATTAAGCACTGGAATTATAATAATCTGAATCGATTGCAGTAATTCACGTACACTGACGATCCGGGGAACAATCGGCTTATCCTGCAAACGTGCTGCAGCCTTTATCCGGTCCGGTTCAGAACTTGT
>WGCP01000452.1 GCA_015493715.1 Desulfobulbaceae bacterium | reverse complement strand
CTGGCCGGAGCTGATTTGACCGGCGCCAATCTGACCGGCGCAATTCTGCAGGGCGCCTATTTGAAAGGGGCAAAGCTCGACGGTATGCTCACTGATCAAACCAGTAATCAAGACAGTGAGGCAACGGGTGAAACGGTATTTGTTCCGAATGGCACTAAACCCAAACATGCACCCTATAGTCAGGAAGTGACGATTGAAAAAAATCGGAATTTTGAAGAGGCCCCGCCTGTAGTGTCTAAACCACAGGACAAGAATGGTGTCAATGCGCAGGCAAAACTGCCCCCGGTTGTTCCCGTAACCGGTTCCAAACATCCTGTGGTCATGGCCGATGCGGTAGTCCCTCAACCGGTAACCGACATAAATGAAAAGCCGGATGTGGGAACGACAGTTGTACTCGATGAGCAAAAGAAACTGCCTGTTGTCACCGGGAAGACGGTTGCCGCAACATCGGAAAAAGTTGCGGTACAACCGCCACAGGGAACTACCGTTGCCGGAGTGGATAAGGATTCGGCCGTTCATGACATGATCGCCCGGATTGAGGCTGATTCTCCGGATAAAAATCCTCCGGCAATTAAGAAAAAAGACCTTGCCGATATCGCCGGCCCCGACACAGGAAAACCGAAAATGGTTTCGGAGAAAAGCAGGCCTACGACAACCTCCGCCCCTGTCGTGGAAGCAAGTCCTGAAATACAAACAACAACCCACAAAACCACGGCAACCGGCGGGCAACAGAATGAAACAGTACCGGCACCCACAAAGACCGGTGGGCAACCAACGGAGACTGCCGCGTCGACGGCCGGTGAGGCTGCAGCAACCGTCGGTGCTCTGGGAGCCGTTGTCAGTCAGGGTGTAGCGGATGTAAAAAACGAGGCCGGTTCACTCCTCTATACCGTGGAAACACCGGCTCAGGCCGCAGCGGAAAAACAGGCCATTGTCGATCGGTTGCTTGATACCGATGCCTGCGTGGAGTGTGATCTTGCCGGTGTGGACCTTTCCGGAAAACGACTTAAAGGTGTTGATCTTGAACGGGCCAATCTTGCGGGCGCTAATCTGTCGGATACTAATCTCTCCGAGGCCAACCTCAAGGGCGCCGATCTTTCCGGAGCCAATCTCAGAGGCGCTGATCTCTCCGAAGCTGATCTGTATAAGGCCGACCTCACCGACGCTGATTTAACCGGTGCGGACTTGTCTGAGGCATCAACCGATTCGGCTGATTTTACCGGCGCACAAGGCGTGCCCGTAACCGGAGAAAACAAGTAATTCTGTATTCTGCAATGCGTGGAACCCAGATTTTTTTGATTCCACGTAGTCGTTTCCGGATAAATAATCTTGACAGGAACTTTTTAATTCGATAATAAAAGAAGTTCAAAAAAAATAATTGATGATCCCTGTAAGGGCAATAAGGAGTTTTGTATGGCGAACCATAAATCCGCAATGAAGAGAGACCGTCAGTCGAGAGAACGTCGTCTTCGTAACCGCATTTACAAGTCAAAGATGAAGACCGCCGTTCGGCAGGTTGAAGAGGCTCTTGTTGCCGGGTCCGAGGAAGAGGCCCGTAATGCCTTGGCCAAGGCGGTCCCGGTTATCCAGAAAACCGCAGCCAAGGGAACTATCCATAGAAAAACAGCATCCCGTAAGGTTTCCCGTTTAACCAGGAGAGTGAACAGGATGCAGCCCCTTGGTTAAGGGTGTTTGATATTTTCATCTTGAATGTATAAGCCATGGGAGCAGTTTGCTTCCATGGCTTTTTTTTATTCCTTGTCTTCCTGTTTGGGAAATTTGTGATTTACAATGTATAGCCCTGATCTTACGACTTTCACCGGAATGATGGACCAATCCGGCCTTGTTCCCGTGTATCGGACGATTATTGCCGATCTGGATACGCCGTTGACTCTTTTTGCAAAAATTGCGGGTGAGCGGAGCCATGCCTTTCTTTTTGAATCCATGGAGGGAGGTGAAAAATGGGGCCGATACTCCTTTATCGGCCTTGATCCGCTGGTTACCTTTACCAGCAGAGGGGACCGGGTGCGCCTGAACCGTCCGGATCAGGGGCAGGGGGCTGAGGAAATTGACCACTGTAATCCTCTGGATGAACTGCAGCGTCTTCTTGACTCTTTTAAGACCGCTGATCTTCCAGGTATGCCGAGGTTTTACGGCGGTGCCGTTGGTTTCTTAGGATATGATATAGTTCGCTTTGTCGAAGATATCCCTTGTCGTCACTCCGAGCTACCCTATCCGGACTGCGCCTTTATGGTGCCTCGACTGGTCTTGATCCATGATGCCGTCCAGCAGACGTTGACCATTGTCTGTAATTTGCAGGTAGATGGTCGTTTTTCTGCCGAGGAGCTCTACACTCAGGGATGTCGGCGCATAGATGAGGTGATCAAACTCCTGCATGAACCCCTCAGTACGGCTTCATCCCAAAAGACGGACCCGCATGAATTTTCTTCCAATATGACACCTGAGGCCTTTGAGGCCATGGTGGAAGCGGCCAGGGAATATATTCTGGCCGGGGACATTATTCAAGTTGTGCTGTCGCAACGTTTTCATGCCGAAACGCACCTTGATCCTTTTTTACTCTACCGGGCACTTCGCCATATTAATCCCAGCCCCTATCTCTTTTTTATCCGCCATGAACAAAGCATCCTGATCGGTTCCTCTCCTGAGATACTTGTTCGTCTTGAACAGGGAGAAATTGAGCTGCGTCCCATCGCCGGAACAAGAAAACGAGGCCGTACCGAGGCCGAAGACCTAGCTCTTGAGCGTGAGTTGCTTGCCGATCCCAAGGAAAGAGCGGAACATCTCATGCTGGTTGATCTGGGCAGGAACGATGTGGGCCGGGTGGCTGAATCAGGGTCGGTTCATGTCAAAGATCTGCTGGTGATTGAGCGCTACAGTCATGTGATGCATATTGTTTCCGGCGTCCATGGACGACTGGCAAAGGGGAAAAATCAGTTTGACGTCCTGAAGGCCTGCTTTCCAGCCGGAACCGTGTCCGGTGCGCCTAAGATTCGGGCGATGGAGATTATCGATGAGCTGGAAGTCGAACGCCGGGGTCCCTATGCCGGAGCTGTCGGCTATTTCGGGTTTTCAGGGAATATGGATTTCTGTATCACCATCCGCACCTTTGTGTTGCAGGAAACCGATGACCCGAACACCCGGGATCTTTATATTCAGGCCGGGGCTGGTACCGTGGCCGATTCCGATCCGAAAAAAGAATATGAGGAAACCCTCAATAAGGCACGCGGCCTGCGCCAAGCCGTGGAGCTTGCCGAAAAAGGATTGTAGAATTTTTCCGCCTGTTCTCCGCAGCGACAGCGATCTTTAGAAATCCACCGGGATACCAGATGATGCTTGTTGTCATAGATAATTACGATTCGTTTACCTATAATATCGTTCAGACCTTGGTTACCAGGCCGCCCGGAGCGGCTGCCGACTGGGTCTCACCTGAAATCCGTATTTTTCGGAACGACCGGATTACCGTCCCTGAAATTGCCGAGCTTGCTCCAGACAGGCTTCTCGTCTCTCCCGGACCCTGCACACCATCGGAGGCCGGTATTTCCATTGCGGCTATAGAATATTTCAGCGGCAGGATTCCCATTCTCGGCGTCTGTCTGGGGCACCAGTCAATAGGCGAGGCATTCGGCGGTAAGGTCATCCGGGCCGGCAGAGTCATGCACGGCAAGACCAGTCCGATCCACCATGATAACAGGGGCGTATTTACCGGGTTGGACAATCCTTTTGCCGGCATGCGCTATCATTCCCTGGTGGTGGATGAAAAAACTTTGCCCGCCTGCCTTGAGGCCACTGCTCACACCGACCAGGGGGAACTGATGGGTATCCGGCATAAAGAACTGGCTGTTGAAGGGGTGCAGTTTCATCCGGAATCGATAATGACCGAGGTTGGTATCAACCTGCTGCATACGTTTCTTCGAGATGATTATCCACAACTTTTGCGAGAAAAAAACTGAATTTTTTGATTGAGGGACACCATGATTAAAGAGGCTATAGGAAAGGTGGTCGTTGGGAATAATCTTTCAGAAAAAGATATGATTGGAGTCATGGATGAGATTATGTCCGGTGAGGCAACGCCGGCCCAGATAGGCGCATTTATCACCGGTCTTCGCATGAAGGGAGAGACCATTGATGAAATAGTCGGTGCCGTTCGGGTCATGCGTGAAAAGGCCACCTTTGTCGACTGCGGTGTTGATACCGGGGCAGGTGAAATTTTAATGGATATCGTCGGTACCGGAGGTGACGGTTCCGGCACCTTTAATGTCTCCACCACGACCGCTTTTGTGGTGGCCGCAGCAGGCATCCCTGTTGCCAAGCACGGTAACCGCGCTATTTCCTCAAGTTGCGGCAGTGCCGATGTCCTGGAGGAGCTTGGAGTTGATCTTTCCATGCCCGCAGAACAGGTGGCGCAATGCGTGCAACAGGTCGGCATCGGTTTTCTTTTTGCGCCCATGCTGCATGGAGCAATGAAGTATGCCATTGGTCCGCGCCGTGAGATAGGGATTCGCACGGTCTTCAATATTCTTGGTCCCATGACCAATCCGGCCGGTGCCAATGTCCAGCTTACAGGTGTGTTTGATAAGGAATTGACTGCGGTCATGGCACAGGTCCTGGCTCGGCTCGGCATGCGGCGAACCTTGGTTGTCTGGGGAGAGGGCAATATGGATGAGATGACCATAACCGGCACTACGCACGTGGCGGAAGCCGCAGGCGGCGAGGTGAAAACCTGGACGGTGGAGCCTGAAGATGTCGGGCTTGCCCGGGCAGGAGTTGATGATATCAACGGCGGTGCCGATGTTGGTGAAGCGGCAACCCTGGTACGATCGGT
>WGCP01000451.1 GCA_015493715.1 Desulfobulbaceae bacterium | reverse complement strand
GTTCCTTGGCTGTTCCGGCAAGATCCTTGTTCTTTGTTTCGATGGCGGCAAGGGTCTGGTTCAGTTGTTGATTAGCGGTGGATAATTTGAGATTTTCTTCTTTCAGGGCACTGTTTTCAGCAAGGAGCTCGTTGAGTTTGTTTTGGGCAAGGGTATTCTGCTGCAGAAGTTTTTGATATTTTGCAGCCAGAATATCCTGGCTTTCGATCAGTTGCTGGATGCGTACCTCTGCCTCATTAACTTTTTTTTCCACGGGTTTGGCCGGTTGTTTGAGAGCCTTGTCCTGCTTACTTTCAGGCGTGCTGGCCTTGCCTTTTTTTCCTTGCAGCCGGCCTTGGCAATCCCGGAGTTCTTTTTGGAGATTTTTCTTTTCCTTGAGAGTTTCCTTGAGCCTGTCCATGACTTCCGTGGACGGCATTGTGATAAGCATCTGGTTCTTCTCACGTTCAAGGAGTTGAATTTGTTTTTGCAGGGCATCATTTTTCGCCTGCAGGGCGGCCAACTGTTGCTGGTATTCCTGAGACTGGTGCTGCCACTCTTCCATGTTGACCAGTTTGTTGGCCGCAACACCCTCATGCTCGTTAAGGGGATGATTTTTTTTGATGCTGGAATAGATCAACGCCAAGGCGACATAAATGATCAATCCAATGGCTGCCAGGATAATCGCTTTTTTTGTCAATTTGAGTTTCATAATGCAGAATTTAAGTAGAGGTTGCGTTTGAAAATGGTTTACAACATATTTTATTTACTTGAGGGTTTGAGTAATATAGTTGCCAGTGGCGGCAGTGTCAACTCAAGGGAACAGGGTAACCCATGGGCTGGTTCCCCTGTGGAGAACAACTCTCCTTCTGGGCGGACACCGCTGCCGCCATAAATTTCCAGATCTGAATTGATAAGGATGGTAAACCCACTCTCGACAGGGACTCCAACACGATAATGATTTCGGACAACCGGGGTGAAATTACAGATGATGATAAGAAAATCATTCCTGTCTGTTGCAAAACGCATAAAAGAGAGTACGGAATTTTCAGCATCGTTTGCATCTATCCAGTCAAAGCCATCCCAACTGAAATCCTGTTCAAAAAGGGCCGGTTCGTCACGATAAACAAGGTTTAAGTCACGAACATATCGTTTCAGTCCGGCATGCATGGGGTCCTTGAGCGCCTCCCACTCCAGGCCCCGGTCATGGTTCCACTCCTGCCATTGGCCGAAATCATTGCCCATGAACAGGAGTTTTTTCCCGCAATACGACCACATGAATCCGTAATAGGCCCGCAGATTGGCAAATTTCTGCCATTTATCTCCGGGCATCTTGCCAAGCATGGATCCCTTGCCGTGGACGACCTCGTCATGGGACAGGGGCAGTATAAAATTTTCATGGAAGGCGTACAGCATGCCAAAGGTGAGCTGGTTGTGATGAAAATGCCGATGGATAGGATCCTTTTGCATGTAGCTTAAGGTGTCGTGCATCCAGCCCATGTTCCACTTTAGGCTGAAGCCGAGGCCGCCCACATAGGTAGGACGGGACACCATCGGCCAGGAGGTCGATTCTTCGGCAATGGTCAATATGCCCGGATAGGCGCCATGAACGACTTCATTGGTTTTCCGAAGAAAGGAGATGGCATCAAGGTTTTCCCGGCCACCGTATTTATTGGGAATCCATTCCCCGTCTTTTCTGGAATAATCCAGATAGAGCATGGAGGCCACCGCATCGACCCGCAGGCCGTCCACATGATATTTGTCCAGCCAGAAGAGGGCGTTTGACAACAGGAAGGACCGCACCTCATTGCGACCGTAATTAAAAATCATGGTACCCCAGTCTGGGTGTTCACCCTGGTTGGGATGGGCGTGCGCATACAGGTGGGTGCCGTCGAACCAGTTGAGCCCGGCCTCATCCTTGGGAAAATGGGCGGGCACCCAGTCAAGAATGACACCAAGGCCATGCTGGTGGCACTGGTCGATAAAATACATGCAGTCAGCCGGGGTTCCGAAGCGGCTGGTCGGCGCGAAAAATCCCAGGACCTGGTATCCCCAGGAGCCGTCAAACGGATGCTCGGCTATGGGAAGCATCTCGATATGGGTATACCCCATCTCCAGGACATAGGGAATCAGGGTGTCGGCGAGTTCACGGTAGGAAAGATAGCGCTCACCCCACTTCTCGTCCGGAATTTTTTTCCAGGACCCCAGGTGTACTTCATAGATGGATAGAGGCCGGGTCAACCCCTGGCGTTGTTCCCGTTCTTCGAGCCACTGTTCATCCTGCCATTGGTAGGCGTTAAGGTTGACGACCACGGAACCTGTTCTCGGTCGCAGTTCCATGGCAAAGCCATAGGGATCGGATTTGTCGAATGATTGGCCGTCACCGGCAGTAACATGGTATTTATAGACGGAAAATTCTGGAAGTCCAGGGACAAACAGGGTCCATATCCCGCTGTCTGAAGAATGCATGGGGTGGGCTGAGGGGTCCCATCCGTTGAAGTCACCTATCAGAGCGACCTGACGGGCATTGGGCGCCCAGACTGCAAAGGAAACCCCGTCCTTTCCATGCATCCGAACCAGGTGGGCACCTAATTTTTCGTAGGCCCGGACATGGGTGCCTTCACCAATCAGGTATTTATCAAAATCGCTCAGCCATTGGCCGGAGACGGATTCGCTGGTGAAGGAATTTGGCAGCATAGATGGAAAACCGGAAATAAATAATGGAATGACACAATTACATAATGC
>WGCP01000450.1 GCA_015493715.1 Desulfobulbaceae bacterium | reverse complement strand
GAAGCAGCGGACAGTTGCTTGCGGCAAGGATTCGTAATCAGCTGAATATATCCGTCTGCTGTATCGTCCCCGCCGACGAACAACTTGACGTTATTGCCCGCGACACCGCCCTGTTCACCGATGCCCCCATTCTCATTTATCCCAGCTTTGAAATTCCGCCCTATAGCGCCCTCTCGCCCGACCCGGCCACCACGGCCTCGCGGCTATCCACGCTCTACCGACTACAAAACAGTGATCAACCCTCGATCATCTTCACCGCCGTCGAAGCCATCTTACGGCGGGTTCTTCCCAGACAGATCCTCAACGACCGCTGTGAGCTGATTATCAGCGGTGAGGACACGGATCGCGAACAGCTGATTTCCCTTTTGACCGCAGGTGGATATGAGGCCTGCGATATGGTCAGGCGACCCGGCGACATGGCTGTTCGCGGCGGGATTGTCGATATCTTCCCGCCCGCCGCCGAGGGCACGTCTCTGCCGCTGCGCCTTGATTTTTTCGGCGACACCATTGAATCCATCCGCAGCTTTGATCCGGTGACGCAACGCTCTAAAAAGGAGCTGCAGGACGCTGTTCTTCTCCCCGCCACGGACCTGCTCTTCCCTGGAAAAGTCCATCGACAGCAATGGCTTGAGCTCTTGAGCCGGGAAATCGAAACTTTTTCCTGGCCGCAGGAGGCCGAGGAGGAACTGCTCGGGCGGCTGTCGGCCCATATTCCCTTTCCCGGTTGTGAATTTTTCCTGCCGCTTCTTTACCTGCACACCAACAAACTTGAGACATTTTTTGATTACCTGCCCACAGACAGCCTCCTTATCACCATTGATCCGGTCGAAAACAAACAAACAAACGAACTGACTCGAGAACGCATCACAGCAAATTATAAGGGAGCGATTGCCGAGGGCAAAGCAGCCCTGCCCCCAGAGCAACTCTTCATCTCCACCAACGAACAGCGCGATTGCACGGCCCCTTTTTCACAACTCGGATTCTGCGGGCTCCCGGATCCGGACAGTCCGGCAGATACCCTTTCCCTGCTCAGCGGTGACCACGCCCTGCTTGCCCAGGAAATCGAGTTGCAACGGCAAAAACGTGGCCTGCTGGCACCGCTCATCGACCGACTGACCGACTGGTCCAACAAGGGTGAGACCTCCATCATCGCCTGTACATCATCACGGCAGCGGGAGCATTTGGAAGAAATTATCGCCGGCTACTCACTGGAAACCGACCAATTGACCGCACCGATTACCGGCAAGGCCATTGACGGCAACCGAATTCATTTGGTCGAACACCCGTTAAGCCACGGCTTTGACCTGGGATCGGAAAAATATCATCTTCTATCCGCAGCCGAACTCTTCGGTGAGAAACGACTCGGCCTAAAGCGCAAAAAAACGGGAAAACGGCAGGGGCAACCGGTCCAGCTCGATACTCTTACCCCCGGTGATATCGTCGTTCACCGCGACCATGGTCTTGGCCGGTTTTCCGGCCTGGTCAACATGGAGCTTGGCGGACACCACAGTGACTTCATGCTGATTGAGTTTCGCGGCGACGATAAGCTCTACGTACCGGTGGATCGGCTGCACTGGGTCAGCCGTTACCAGGGTCTTGGCGACCGAGAGCCCAAGTTGGACCGTCTTGGTTCAACACGCTGGCAGACAACAAAAAAGAAGGTTACCGAGGCCGTCTGGAAGGTAGCGCAGGAACTGCTTGATATTCATGCCCGCCGCGAACTTCGACAGGGACACCGCTTTTCACCACCCGGCGAGCTGTACCGGCAACTTGAAGAGTCTTTTCCCTATGAAGAAACCGACGGCCAGGCCCGGGCCATTACCGATGTCCTTGGTGACATGACCGGCGAACAACCCATGGATCGACTGATCTGCGGCGATGTCGGTTACGGAAAAACAGAGGTTGCCGTCCGGGCCGCCTTCAAGGCTATCGAAGATGGATTTCAGGTTGCGATCCTGGTGCCGACGACCGTCCTTGCCGAACAGCATTCCAAGACCTTTCGAGAGCGCTTTGCGGGCTTCCCCGTCAACATCGCCTGTCTCAACCGTTTCCGTACCCAGCCTCAGCAGCGCACCATCAAAACCGGGCTGGAAGACGGAACCATTGACCTGGTCATCGGAACCCATCGTCTGCTGTCCGGAGATATCATCTACGGCAAACTCGGTCTGCTCATCGTTGACGAAGAGCATCGATTCGGAGTGACCCATAAGGAAAAAATCAAAAAGCTCAAGAGCAATGTCGATGTTCTGACGCTAACTGCAACACCCATCCCCAGAACCCTGCAGATGTCCCTTCTCGGTATTCGCGATCTCTCCGTTATTACCACTCCGCCCCGCCGGCGGCGGCCGGTGAAGACCTTTCTGGCTCGCCGCGAGGACCTGGTCATCCGTGAGGCCGTGCATCGTGAACTGCAACGCGGCGGCCAACTCTTTTTCGTCCATAACCGGGTCCGTTCCATTGCCAGGGTGGCCGAACATCTGGCCCACCTCGTCCCCGGGGCCCGTATCGGTATCGGTCATGGGCAGATGGCCGCCGCCCAGATAGAAGACGTCATGGTCCGGTTCATCAAGCACGAACTTGATGTGCTGGTCTGTACAACTATTATTGAATCGGGCCTGGATATCAGTAATGCCAACACCATAATTATCAACCGCGCCGATCATTTCGGCCTTGCCGATATCTATCAGCTTCGCGGCAGGGTCGGCCGCTGTTCCCGGCAATCTTACGCCTACCTGCTTGTCCCCTCTCTTGAAAACCTGACCGGGGATGCCAAAAAACGACTACGGGCGCTCATGGACGCATCTGAGTTGGGTAGCGGTTTCAAACTGGCCATGAATGACCTGCAGATCCGGGGCGGCGGCAACCTGCTCGGAGTTTCCCAGTCCGGACATATTGCCGCAGTCGGTTATGATCTCTATCTTGATCTCCTCCGTGAAACAGTGGAACATCTGAAAAAAAGACGTGAAAACGGCATGGAAGAACCAGCGCCCGACCCTGAAATCAACTTGAAAATTACCGCCTTTTTACCCGAGGACTATATCCGGGACACCAGCCAGCGATATCATGTCTATCGCAGGCTTTCCCTGGCAGGCAACGATGAACCGGCAATACTCGCCGATCTGATGGACGAGATTGAAGATCGATATGGCCGTCTGCCGCCGGAGGCCCTGGAACTATGGCGGATGATCGGCCTCAAATATCCATTGTCACAACTTGGTATTAAAAAACTTGAACAAGGGCCGGAGGCGTTGATCTACTCCTTTGCCGACACCACACCGGTTGAGGCGGAAACCCTGCTCAAGCTGCTGGAACAGGACAAAAAGGCCGCCAAAAAAGGGCGGCGTAAACAGACAATCCGCCTCACACCCGACCAGCGCCTTGTCGTGCCCTTTAACGGAGAAGAAAATCTTTTCCAACAGATCGAGAATATGTTAGGCTTTTTGTCAGCTCCCGCCGGATAAAACCCGTGATCAGTTACGAACAGACCTACCTCTCATTCATATGGACGAAAACCGATGACCCTAGGCAGCCGACAACCTGAAAAAATCCCGCCCCGTATCTCCTGGGATGCTCTTGACACCGTTCTGCTGGACATGGACGGTACGCTGCTGGACAAACATTTTGATGATTATTTCTGGGAACAGTATATTCCGGAGCATTACAGCCTTCTGCATGATATCTCCGTGGAAAAAGCCAGGCAGGAACTGCTCTCCCGTTACCACGCGGTTGAGAACACGCTCGACTGGACGGACCTGGGATACTGGTCGCACGAGCTGGGCCTTGATATCCCCGAATTGAAGATGCGGATTAATCACCTGATAGGCGTCCACCCTTACGTCATTGAATTTCTGGAATTCTGCCTGACCAATCGGAAAAAACTCTATCTCATCACCAATGCCCATTCGGGAACCCTGTCCATCAAATTGAAAAAAACCTCCATCGGCCCCTGGTTCGACCGCATTATCTGTGCCGAAGAGATCGGCCTTGCCAAAGAAAATGAACAGTTCTGGCACCGGTTGGAAGAGACTCTCGGATTTGACAAAGGGCGAACCCTGCTGGCTGATGACACGGAAAAGGTACTGGATGCCGCCAGGGCCTATGGCATGGGACATCTTATCTTTGTCGCCCGGCCGTCAAGCCGTAAACAGGTCCGCTATTCGGAGCATTACCCCGCCATAGAATTTTTCAAAGAACTGATCCCGAAAACCAATGCAGGAACTCCATCTTCGGCATAAGGGATCACGCAAAGGTACTGGGACGACCTGAATCACCGGGTCGGGACGCCATCACGGATACTCGATACTGTAACGCTTCATCTTGCGCCACAGGGTTGTCTTGTTGATGCCCAGCCTACGGGCGGCCTCTATTTTTTTTCCGTTGCAGACGGCAAGCACCTCAATGATATGGTTTTTCTCCATTTCCCGGATATCTCCCGGCCTGTCGGAGGCGGACACAGGCTTGTCTGTTGTGTTCCGGCCGGCTCTCTCCTGCCTGGGAATCAGCAGGCTTTCCGGCCGCAGAGTATCCGTTGTCTCAATGATCATGGCCCGTTCCATAATATTTTCCAGTTCCCGGATATTGCCCGGATAGCCATAGGCCTGCAACATGACATACCCGGCCGTTGAAACACTGCGGACCGATGGATTTATATGCTGGTATTTATGGAGGAAATGATCTGCCAGCAGCGCAATATCATCCATTCGCTCCCGCAGGGGCGGGATGATGATGGTGACCACGCTGAGCCGATAGAAGAGATCCTGACGAAACCGGCCGGCCCGCACCTCCTCCTCCAGGTCCTGATTTGCTGCCGCCACCAGCCGGACATTAATCCGTATCGGTCTGGGACTGCCCACCCGGTAAATCATCCGCTCCTGCAACACCCGCAGCAGATTCACCTGAAAACGAATATCTGTTGAACCGATTTCATCAAGAAAAATGGTGCCCTTGTCCGCCATCTCAAAAAAACCGATCCTGGTCTTGTCCGCGCCGGTAAAGGCCCCCTTTTCATGACCGAAGAGCTCGCTTTCCATGATGCCCCCGGCCACGGCGCTGCAGTTGACCGGCACCAGCAGATTATCACGGCGCGGACTCCACTGATGGATTTTTTTCACCAGCAACTCCTTGCCTACGCCGGTTTCGCCAAGAATGAGAATATTGGAATCCGTGCGGGCGGCCTTGCGCGCCATGGCCATAATCGCCAGCATCTGCTCATTACCGGTGATAATGGAGCTGCCGCCTGCGGTCCGGTCCTCCCGCTGCCGGTAGGAAGAACACTGTTTTTCAAGCTGTTGCGCCCTGATCGCCCTGGTCAGCTTGACCAGGACATCGTCTGGATTAAAGGGCTTGGCCAGATAGTCTTGAGCACCCATCTTCATGGCCCGGACAGCGCCATCCACCGAGGCATAGCCGGTGACAATAAACACCATGGTCTCGCTGTTTATTTCCTTGATCCGGCCCAGCAGCTCCATGCCGTCCATTTCCGGCATTTTCAGATCCGTGATAACAATATCGGCGCCATGTTCCATAAAATGGGCCAGAGCCTGGCGGGAGCCGGTAAAGGCCTGTACCAGGTAGTCGCTGCGGAGCATGCGCACGAGAATTTTTCCAGCCGTCGGATCATCATCGACAACAATGATGCTTTTCATCCATTTTCTCCTGTTTTTCCCATCGGCAGGCGCAGGGTAAAGACCGCACCGCCATCCTTACGGTTGCGGGCATCAATGGAGCCACCGTGATTTCTGACAATGCCGTAACTGATCGAAAGACCAAGCCCGGTGCCCTTACCGGTTTCCTTGGTCGAAAAAAAAGGGTCAAAGATTTTCGACAGCGCCTCCGGATTAATGCCGCAGCCTGTATCGGTAAAACAGATGACAATCGCCTTGCCGTCAAAACTGCTGCTCACCTCAATGCGTCCTTTTTCAGGCACGGCATCAATGCCATTTAACAGGATGTTGATAAACACCTGCTCCAACTGATGGCCGTCAACTTTGATCAGCGGCAGACCGGAATCTTCGTTCAAGGTAATGGCAACCTTTTTCTCCTCGCTGCGCATGCGGACCAGGGAAATGGCCTCAGCAAGGCAGGTATTGATATTATTGAGGCTAAACTTGACCTCACCTTTACGGGCAAATCCGAGCAGGCCGCCGATGATATGGCTGCATTTTTCCGTCTGGATGACAATATCGTCCAAATCTTCACGAATACAGGCCGCATCAATGCGATTCTCACGAAGGTCCTTGCCGGTCAGAGAAGCCAGGGCCTTTATATTGCCCAGAGGCGTGTTCAACTCATGGGCAAGGCCCGCAGCCATTTCGCCTATTGAAGCCAGTTTTTCCGCCTGGGCAGCCCGGATTTCCATCTCCTTCCGCCGGCGAATATTCTCCTCCAGGGTTACGGCCATCTGGTTGATCTCCGCAGCCAACTGACCAATTTCATCTCGGCTGGTAATACGGATCCTGGCACTCAGATCCCGACTGATCCGGTGGGTGCCGTCGATGACTGCGCGTATGGGAAGGGTCAGGGAACGGGCAAAAAAAAGGACCGCTACGATCATCAACCCAAAGATGGCAAGGGCTGAGAGTTTGGCCTTTCTTTTCACAGCAGCAAGCGGTGCCAGCACCACGTCCCGCTTGGCGTCAACCACGATCACCCAGCCCCGCTTGGCGTTGCCATAGGGAGAAAAATAACGGTGAACAAGAATATCGCCGTTTGTCGGGTGAAAGCTGATCCCCTTGTCTTTCCGCATCCATTTTTTGGTGATAGATGGGGGAAAATCGTGAAAGACCCGAATATTTGAGCCGGTCTGGTTGCCGAATTCGCAACTCTGATCCTGGTGAAAGAGATAAATGCCGTGCCGTTTGGCATCAATCAGGTTGCGCTCGACAATAAAGGCTTTGCCCAGTGCCGGGGCGATCAGGCGGTTGATCATGATTCCCAGGGTCTTGCCCCAGACGTTGATAATTATGACCCCGGCCCGTCGACCGTCGGCAAAAAATACCGGGGTGGCAAAACGGACCATGCCGGGGCACCAGTATTCCTCCCCCTCCATCCAGCCCCGCTCCAGGTTGGAGATCCAAATTTTTTCCGAGTCAAGCCGGATGGTGTTTTTGAAAAAATCGCGACCGACCTTGCTGGATACAGCGCGCATATGCAACGCTGTATCCAGCGGACCGGACCGGGAAATAATTTTACCCTCCCGGACCTTGACCAGGACAAATCCTTTGGCATCTATGAAACGGATGGCCTGGATTGACGTCTCCATCTGCTGAAACTCAAGAAAACTGACTTCGAGACGGTGCAGCGACTTTTTCAGGTTACCACTCCCATCCTTCCCGGACAGGGCAACTAACGTTGAGCGCACGTCGGGACTTGCGGCAATAGAAAGCAGATTTTTCTGGGAATGAAGAATCAAATCCTGGACCGCACGCACTGATATATCGGAGAGTTCTTCAAGATGATCGGAGATATTTTTCATCAGGATGTCGCCGCCCGACCTGATCATCAGGAGGGAAAAGAGCAACAACGAGGGCACGGTCACCGCCAGCATGGTCAGAAGAATTTTGGGCCCGATTTTTAGTTGCATGGCATTGTTTTGCTTCAAAGTGGTCTTAAGGCCACCTTAGGTTAAATCGTAACTATTCAGATAGATATAAAAACCTTACATCTATTTTGGAATGTAACTGCTCAGGAGTGGGCCATATTTGCTTATTTAGGTCTTTGAAGCATACTTGTGGCATTCGAGAAGGCCGAAATGAGCGAAGATGGGGTGCTCCTGAAGTTACGTTAAATCTATTGCCGGCCTGCAAGGGGCTCCCGGTTTCCCGATAATTTTTCCTCTGCAGCGGCGCAATACCATACGGTGCAAAATGCAACGTAAAGAACGATATCGTTGCACTACAGGTGCAAAATGCAACGCCAGCGCACCATGGCAGGTTGTACCTTTTCTGTCAACCTGAAAATAAACGGGAGAAAATTCAAGATACTGCAAATAACAGGCCATGAAAATGCAAACCGGCATGACCTTTGTAAACAATGCCATGGTTGTGCTGAAACAATGGAATATAACCTAAATCCTGCAGTCGTCATGCGGTCAAGCCGCATCACTGTTCGTGCACCGAGAACGCGGAGACAGGTGTAGGACAAGGAGGAACACGAATTTCGACACAGATGTACTGCCTGTACATCAAGCACGAAATTCGTGAAGCCTACACAGTAGATGCCTGTATTGACGTTCGAATGCCGGATAACTGCAGGATTCAGGTATAAAGCTTCAACATTGACAAGGAGAAAACATGGGTAAGAAAAACTCGCGAAGGAGTTTTTTAAAAACAGGGCTGGCCTCCACCGGGCTGGCCTTGTTGGCAAGTTCAAAGGCAAACGCCTTTTCCCTGAAAAACCCCGGCCGTGATGCAAAAGACGCACGCTATATCGGGCAGAAGGGAAAACATTTCGTCATGGTACTGGACCTGCGTAAATGCATAGGTTGTCAGGCCTGCACTTCGGTCTGCAAGGTGGAAAACCAGGTCCCTTCCGGGCAATACCGCACCTTTGTCACCGAGACCGAAGTGGGCGTCTTTCCGCAGGTTCGCAAGGCATTTTTACCGCAACTCTGCAACCACTGTGAAAACCCGGCCTGTGTGCCGGTCTGTCCCACCGGCGCCACCTTTAAACGGGAAGACGGCATCGTGGTGGTGGACAACACGGTTTGTTGGGGCTGCGGCTACTGTATCAGCGCCTGCCCCTATGACAAACGGT
>WGCP01000449.1 GCA_015493715.1 Desulfobulbaceae bacterium | reverse complement strand
GTACTAATACCACCCAAAATATCCATTTCAAGTTTCATGGGTACAGTGAAGGGTAGAACGGCAATTCGTGTATTAAAAAGTTTCGCAAATTGAAACAAATGCCCTATTGGGGAAATCATTTTTGGTCGCGTGGCTATTGCGTTGATACAGTAGGTCTTGATGAAGAAAAGATTCGCAAGTATGTAAAGTACCAAGAAAAGCAAGAAAAAGATGCTGATGGTACAAAGTATTAATTACTGAGAGATTCGAAATAAGCAAGAGGTGACTCGACTTTTTCCCTCTCAGGGGGCAAAAGCATTTTTATCCCCTTTTAGGGGTTATTGGAAAACCGGGCCCTCCGGGCTCGGTTTTTAATTCTGTCGGAATTATACCATCGTTCTTTGTTGTAGATGGAGACCGGCAAGAGCTGTGTCGAGATTGTGTATAACGGACAGGGGATTCCCGTCAATTTCAGCCGTCAGGGTCAGGAAGCGCAGGCCATGCTGATGGAAGATGGCCGAAGTTTTGCCTGATATCCGTCACCTGGCCGAGTGCAATGCTCCCGCCGCCGACAACAAAAAATGATTGATTAAACCTTTTCCCTGTCTTTTCACAGAAGTTGCCGGGGAAGTCCTCCCTTAATATACTTTAACAACCAATTTTAGCCGGTTTTCTCTGATACGGTTAACAATAAGTGGTCTTTGGACTTTACCGTTCGCCCGGATTGTGATTTTGCCCATGAGTCCTTCGAAATTCGTGGTATTGTGCAATTGGGTATTGATACATTCATTTTCTGCAGGGTTTTTACAGCGATTCATGACATCCATAAGCAGGGTAGTCCCCTCAAAACCGGCGGCGGGATAAATGCTGTCTCTTGTCTTATAATGTGATCTGAAAAACTTCAGCACTTTCTCCGCATACGAACTTTTCTCATCCATTTTGCTGTATAGCTCTATGGTGAAGAATCCATTAAGAAGATGAACAGATTCCGGATACCTGTCAAGGACATTGGTCAACAAACCGTCACTTCCCATGACCTTGGGCTTCCAATCAATTTTTTTCAATGCCCTGGCGATATTGACGACATCTCCGGCGGTCACCGGCAGATAGAGCAACTGTATATCCTGGTCTCGAAGCAACGACACAATTTTCTCAAAATCAACAGTATGCGCAGTTACCGGAATGACATCAACAATCTGTCCTTCGATGGAACGAAACTTGCGCATGAATTCATCGGCCAGGGAGCTGGAATAGGAGCTGTCAGGATTTATGAAGACCGCTGCTCGTTCAATCAGCAGTTCATCACGAACAAAGAGTGCGGCAACTTTTCCTTGAAAGATATTGTCAAAGCAGAGCTGGCTGACAAATTTGGTATCTTTACTAATCCCTGGGTGAGTAGCCAGTAATACCAGTACAGGAATGTGGTAGTTGTCGGCGATGGAATTGACTGCCAGGGCGGAAGCGCTGGCTGATAGAAGAATGATCGCTGAGACCTTATCTTCCGTTACCAGCTTTCTGAAATCCTTAACGGTACGTTCCGGCTTGTTTTTATCATCTTCAACTACCAGCTCAAGAGCATCGCCGTTGTGCAGGTAAGGATGCATGAGAAGAGCTGTTTGCAAACCTTCCATGCTGTCCAAACCCAATGCCTTTTCCGGCCCGCTCATTGGCCCGATCACACCAATTTTTATGGTCTTACCGCTGGGAATAACGGATTGCTTTGTTCTGTCGCAACCAAAAAGGAGAACAACCAGTAGAATGAGCGGAAGAAGAGAGTTTATTTTTTTCATGATTTATCAAGGGATGTACATAAGTTCCAGCCTGATGTCCAGCTTGCCTGTAAAATTGGATTCAATACGTTTCCGCATCTGGTTCAGATCCATTCTGGTTAAAGGTTCCCGGACAAGCACCCGTATAAAAAGCAAATTTTGTTCTCTTTGCTGGACAATTTTTGCATCCTGAATGATAAGGTACTTGTCGTTAATCAGAAAGCGTTCATGCTGCCAGTTTTTCTCAAGGACCGCAGTTTCGATAATATTGTGATAGGAGAGATAGAGAGGAATTGTAATGCCCGCCAGCAATATTGCTATCAGGGCAAATCCCTTTTTATTTCTGACAACCGGAGAGTAGCCAAGCATCCGAAAGGTCAGTGTTGCGGCAAAGGTAATCCCTATAAGGTTGGTCGAAAAGAGGAGAAAGGCCTGGCCGAAAAAGTGGAAATCTCCCATGCCGAGACCTATTCCAGCCACAGCAAGGGGAGGTACCAGAGCAACAGCAACAGAAACACCGGCCAGACTCTGCAGGATTTCTTTATGGGATTTAGTATAGGCCCCGGCAATTCCGGCTACAAGGGCTACAGCAAGATCAAACAGGCTGGGATTGAGGCGGGCCTGCATCTCCATGGTTATGGGATTGTGGGGAAACAGTAATGAGATGAGACTTGCCGCTGACAGGGCAATGATAATTCCCATTATGATGGTCAAAATGGAGGTTCTTGAAAGTTTTGTGTCGTAACGGAGCAGTCCCATGGCCAGGGAGACAATGGGAGCCATTAAAGGTGCCAGTAGCATGGCTCCAATGACCACGGCGGAGCTGGACTGGTACAGCCCAACTGTAGCGAGCATGGTGCTGAGCACCATCAGAACCAGATAGGTGGGGTGTATCCTTGCGTCTTCGCGCAGGGAAATAAACAAGTCGCGAAAACGTTCTTCAGAAGCATAAGAAAAGAACGGTATCCTTTGGTTGGCGGCTTTGTTTACCTCTTTACCCGTTGGCAGATTATGTATCTCCAGTCTTTCGCTGGAAGATGTCGGCTGTACGGTTGATTCAAGTAAGCCCTCTCCCACGTTGATACGAACTGCCCGAGGAATAATTTTACAATGTAATGGGGTTTGAGTTGCATTTTCACCATCAATTGCTACCGCAAGGGGCTTCTTGGTTTCGATGGTGATAGTGTTGCTTTTAATATATCCGATGGTGCTGGGAATTCTCTTGCGCTTTCCTGTACAACGAAGAGCCTGGTAAAGGAAACTGAAGTAATCAAGGATGGAAATGGGAGCGGTGATCAACATGGAAATCATCCCATCGGTCAGTGAACTGTCGTGGGAGATCAGTTTAGAGGCCAGGGTTCGTTCATGGTGCTTGATAATCATGCAGCCACAGGCAGCCGTCTTAATTTTTTTTCCACTGCCGGTACGAAATTGAAAAGGGAGAAGCTTTAAGGCGATAAAGTGCCTCAGGGCAGACAGTATTGCCTTTACCTTATTAGTATTGCTGGAAGAATCAATCAGTGGCAATTTTCCGACCGTTGCCTTAAAAATCAGAATTTTGTTATTGCAGAGAAGAAGATCCAGCGGTTGGGCATTTTGGTGTAAAGCCAGCTCGAGGGCTTCGTTAATTTTTTTTGGCAGCCCATAGCATGCCCCCAGATTTTTTTGATCAGGAGTAGGAATAATGCCCACGCTGAAATTATGCTCCACCGCAAGTTTTATTACCGATTTGATTGCATCAAGAGGGGCTGAAACAACCACATGATCCGCCAGTGGCAGATGTTGTCCGGGATTGCCGATAAATTCCTGCAGGGGAACAGGGGTTATTTGACAGTCAAGAGAGGTGCCGACAACCTGCTTGATCAAATGTTCCGTATCAGGGACATAAAGAAAGAGAGACTTTTTCACATGAGATGTCATGATGCCATTTATTCTTTCGGTGTAAGCCTACACTGTTAATGCGACGCATAGACTATTGGCCACCTTGAAAAATTGCCTTTTCGCCCGATCTCCGCGTTACAGGAAAACGAAAAATGCTCACATATGCCAAATATGATGCGCTTTTTAATTTTCCTGTTCCTTGACCTCGAACGAAAATTCTAATTAGTTCAATTAAACCACCAGCTCTGCTGGTGTGATCCTAGAAGGCTTTGCCGATCAGCCGTGAAATACCTCTTTCTTGAGGCTGCCCGGTAAAAATAGTATACCTCCTTCACTGAGGGCCCTTCTGGAGGGCGGTCTCAAGAAGGAGGTATCCATGCAAGATTACCAAAGTCAATCACATGTAAAATGGGAATGTAAATATCATATCGTTTGGTGTCCAAAATATAGGCGCAAGAAGCTTTATGGCCGTTTGCGCCAAGGTTTTGGCGAGATTATTCATGATCTTTGCCGTTAAAAGGGAGTAACAGTGGTAGAAGGTCATGCCCAGCCTGATCATGTGCATTTATGTTTGAGTATTCCACCGAAATATAGTGTTGCCACTATTGTGGGTTTTCTCAAAGGAAAAAGTGCGATTCGGCTGAATAAAGAGTTCAGCAATGTTCG
>WGCP01000448.1 GCA_015493715.1 Desulfobulbaceae bacterium | reverse complement strand
GGCCTGGGGTTACCTGGCCCAGGGCGATGCCGTCCATCAGGGCCTGGTTGCTCATCCAGTGATGCACCTCGACGATTTCGTGGAAGAGAAGCGGCACCGAAGCATAGCCGCCGCCAAAGGCAAAAAAATCAATCTTCATCATCAGGATCGAAAGGGAAAAAAGATCTCGATGGATGAAAAAGAGCAGGCCCAGGCACACAATGGCCGTAAGCGCAATGAAGAAGGCCGGTCGCAGTGTTTTCCAGGTTGTTTTTGGTATTTCCGCAGCAGGCGGCGGGGTGGTATCTTCACGGATAAGCGATTTGTAGAGGATAAGACCAAGGATTCCCGAAGCGAGGATAGCGATGATCGGGCTGCCGCCCAGGGCGAGAAAGATTGAGGCCCCCGCCACCAGAAGGATATCCTGTTTAGCTGTGATATAGCGACGACCAAAGCCGATGGCAGCCGCTGCAACCAGGGCAACAACAATGACCTGCAGGCCCGTGAACAGGGCAATGACTCCAGGTAGATCATGGGTTTTGGTGTACATGGCGGAAAGGGTGAGCATCAAAATAAAGGCCGGCAGCCCAAAGGCCGTGTACGCGGCAACTGCTCCCCATGGCCCGCCGGCACGCAGACCCGCATAGGCAGCCGCCTGCATGGCGGTGGCACCTGGAATTGTCTGGCAGAGGGCAATGCCTTTTTTAAAGGAGTCCTCTTTGACCCATTTCTTGTCTTTGACCGCCATCGTTCTGATGTAGGCGACCATTGCCGGGCCACCGAAAGCCGTCAGGCCCAATCGTAAAAAGGCGGTAAAAATATCGGTGGCGGTGGCCGGGTATTGTTTTTCAGTTATTGATGGTTCCATTTTTTTTGCCGTGATGATTGTTGTTCAATATCAGCCCATATGCCCCTGTGGTGTTTATAGACATTTTGTTCATACTGCAGCCACTTCCGGCATGCGGCGGCGTGACATTGTTCTCTGTTGACAATGGCGTATCCTGATCGAAGAAGAAATTCATTGAAATTCTGGCCGTTCAGGAAAACCTTGGCAACAATTCGGCCTTGGACATCAGTTGTTACCGGATTGATTTTGATGTTCCTGCCCGCGATAGAGGCGGTGGTAAATTTTTTGGCTTTTTTACCCGGCGTTGTTTGCGGGTCAGGGCAGTTGATGCCGTACAGGGTAATGGTTCGGGTTTGGTTTTTCCAGGAGACAACAAGAGTGTCACCGGTCAAAACCCGGAGTACCCGGCCGTTCCAGGCATGGGCAGAAGAAGCTGAAAAGAGGATCAGGACGCATAAAAATCCGCCCGTTGTGACTGACGCTCGTTCCGGACAGCGAATATGGGCCACCGATTCAGCCCCTGGATTTATAAAAACTGCCGAATTCCTGGTCCATGCCGGTCACATGATCGCGTATCCAACCACTCAGCTCCTGCTGGAGCAGGTTGGTGAGTCCTGCGCTCAGGCCATCGGTAGCCAACTGTTGGTGCAATTCGCTAAAATGATGGACAAATTCTTCATGGGTTTCCTGCTGTTCCACAAGGCCTGCATAGTCCAGGTCGGCCATCTGCCTTTCTTCCAGAGTAAAATGCCTGGCAGCATATTGTTTGAGCCGTATGAGAAGGGCGTCCAGATCTTCCGTCCGGATACCGCTTTGCAGGGCCGTGTCAAGATCATCACTTAGCCGGAAGAGCTGCTTATGCTGCGCATCGATGGCCGCAATGCCCAGAGCATATTTTTTGTTCCATTTCATGATAATTTTCGATAGAGTTTCGGATGTAGGTAGAAAAATGACTTTTGTCCACCTTTCCCTGATTTTCTTTCCGGTATTGTGCCACCTTTACCTGGGTAAAGCAATGAGGGAAAAGGAATGATGCCGGATACAAGCTGTCCCGCAATAAAAATGAGGTAAGCGCATGACGACTGTTCTTGACCTGGGTTCGGTGGAGATCTCCTGGCTTGGTGGCGGGGAATTTGAACTGGACGGCGGCACCATGTACGGTGCGGTGCCGAAAATACTCTGGCAGAAAAAATATCCGGCCGATGAGGAAAACTATATCCGGTTGCTCAACGCGCCGTTACTGGTTGCGGTCGGTGGCCATAATATCCTTATTGATACCGGCCTGGGTAACAAACTCTCCGCCAAACAGAAGCAGATTTTCCGGGTATACCGGGACTGGTCGCTGGTAGAGGACCTCGCAGCAAAGGGTCTTGCCGGAGATGATATTGATATCGTCATTCTGACCCATTGCGATTTTGATCATGCCGGCGGAGTGGTTATGCACAATGATCATGGCGACAGTGAGCTTACCTTTCCCCGTGCCCACCATATCGTTCAGAAAAGCGAGTGGGAGGATGTCTGTTCGCCCAATATCCGTTCGGCCCATACCTACTGGCCGGATAATTTTTCCGGACTTGCCGACAGCGGGCTGCTGGAGCTTGTGGATGGTGAAGCGGAAATTGTGCCCGGAGTCACTGTCCGTCTGACCGGCGGCCATACCCGTGGCCATCAACTGGTGGCCATTGAGGGGACACGGGGATGTGCCGTGCATCTGGGTGACCTTTTCCCTACCCATACCCACGCCAATCCACTGTGGGTCATGGCCTATGACAATTTTCCCCTGGATGTGGTACGAGTAAAAGAGCGGCTGTTGTCGGAGTATCGGCACAAGAAATGCTGGTTCACCTTTTATCATGATATTTATATGAAGGCCTGCAAACTCGATGAGCACGGGAAGGTCGTCGCGTCTCTGGTTTGATCCATGGTGGCCCGGTGATTGATTACATCGGCCGGTATTTTTCTTTCTTGACAGAAAACCAAGTTTTCAATATAAGATCAAAATAATCTTAAATGTCTATGTTCGATATTTTTTCAGCTACTTCAAAGGAGTAAACTCATGATTGCCTTATGGATTCAAAACGCAAGCCATGCCCAGCTACAGGAACTCTGGTGGTTGCTTTGTTCCGTGGTTGGTTCCCTGTTTCTCTTCCTGACATTTGTCCAGGGTGGGCAGACATTGCTTTGGCAGGTGGCGGAAACTGATACCGATAAGGACCTGATCATTAATTCACTGGGAAGGAAATGGGAACTGACCTTCACCACGCTGGTAATGTTCGGCGGTGCCCTGTTTGCGGCATTTCCCAAGTTTTACGCGACTTCATTCGGCGGTGCCTACTGGGTTTGGATTATCATTCTGTTTACCTTTATTATTCAGGCGGTCAGTTATGAGTTTCGAAAAAAACCCAATAATATTCTGGGTGCCAAGGTCTATGAGAGTTTCCTCCTGGTGAACGGCGTTGTCGGTATCCTGCTTATCGGCGCAGCCGTCGGAACCTTTTTCACCGGCTCAAATTTTGTTTTGAGCCAATATAACCTGGTGACCTGGACCAGCTCCCTGCGTGGGCTTGAGGCCGCCTTTTCCCTGTTTAACCTTTCCGTTGGTCTGTTTCTGGTCTTTAACGCCCGCGCCCTTGGTGCCATGTATCTGCTGAATAATATTGATTTTACCGACAATGACGGCCTGGAAGAACGGTTACGGGCCGCGACCTATAAGAATTTTCTCTACAGCCTTCCTTTTCTGGGCTGGTTTATTCTCCAGGTTATCCCCATGGATGGCTATGCTATTGCTCACAATGGAGAGATTATTCGTGTCACCTTTAAATATTTCCTCAATCTTATTGAGGTGCCTGCTCTGTTGATTTCTCTGGTATTCGGCCTGGTGCTGGTCGTGACCGGTGTCATGCTGACGGCCAAAACATCCGCCAGGTGCGGTATCTGGTCATCCGGGCTGGGCACCGTGTTGCTGGGCCTTGCGATTTTTGGAATGGCCGGGTTTAACAATACGGCATTTTATCCCTCCAAGGTTGATTTGCAGTCCAGCCTGACTATTTATAACGCCTCTTCCAGTCTGTATACCCTGCAGGTGATGACTTGGGTGGCCCTGCTCATTCCGATCGTGCTTATCTACGTGATCTATGTCTGGAAGTCCATGGATCGCAAGAAGATGAGCCTGGCGGACCTGGGCGGTCGCAGCTCGTATTGATTGTGATTAACACCATCATTTTTAGATATGAATCAACAGACTCATAAATAACTCTATCGGGAAATTCGTTTATTGGTATGCGACTGACACGCGCCGCTGAATACGCCATCCGTTGTATGGTGTATTTGGCCAAACAGGGCAGGGGGGTCTTGACCAGCAGGCAGGAGATTGCCGAACGGGCCGATATTCCCACGCATTTTCTTGCAAAAATCGCCCAGGATCTTGCCCGTGCCGGATTTATTGAAATAAAGCAGGGTGCACGCGGTGGCTTTGTCCTGCTCAAAAAAGCCTCCGACATTTCACTGCTTGAAGTGGTTGAAACCATGATCGGTGAAATTTCCCTCAATGACTGTGTCGCCCGGCCGGCATCCTGCAAGATCACCTATGGCTGTGCCGTCCACCGTGTGTGGACGGATGCCCGTGATCAGTTGCGTGCCACGCTTGCCTCGGTTACCTTCGCGCAATTGGTCAATGAGGAATCCTGCATATCTTCATTTCCATCGGATAAATTGATAGCGCCCGATTCGCTGGAACAGACCATGATAAATGATTCAAGCAAACTTCAATAACAGAAACCCGCAGCAATCTGCGGAGCATCAACAATGTTTTTTCGCTCCAAGGGGCGGGGAAGTAACCCCCATAATAAAAAAAATGCCATGGTAACGCAGGTTATGGGAAAACAACCATCCCGGACATTCGCAGGCAGGGTGCTGGGGTTTTATATTGATGGTTTTCGACGGATGACCGTCGGCAGGACCTTGTGGAAGGTTATCATCATCAAGCTGATTATCATGTTTGGTGTTTTGAAATTATTTTTTTTCCAGGATTTTCTCGGCACTCGTTTTACAACCGACCAACAGAGGGCCGACTACGTTTTGGAACAGATCACAGCGCCGGTTAAGGCACAACCAGCTTTACAACAAGGAGGAGAATTATGATTGAGAACCTAAACCCTGCCATGGTGGACTGGGCAAGGGCGCAATTCGCCCTGACGGCCATGTATCACTGGATATTTGTGCCGTTGACCCTGGGGATCACCTGGATTATTGCCTTTTATCATACCATTTATGTGAAAACGGGCAGTGAGGAGTGGAAAAATCTGACCCGGTTCTGGATGAAGTTGTTTGCCATCAACTTTGCCATTGGTGTCGCCACCGGTATTATCATGGAATTTGAGTTCGGTACCAACTGGTCCAATTACTCCTGGATGGTCGGGGATATTTTCGGTGCGCCGCTAGCCATTGAGGGACTTGCCGCCTTTTTTCTTGAGGCGACGTTTTTTGCGGTTATGTTTTTCGGCTGGGGTAGAGTCTCCAAACGTTTTCATCTGTTTTCCACCTGGATGGTTGCGATTGGGTCCAACCTGTCGGCCGTCTGGATTCTGGTAGCCAACGCTTGGATGCAGCATCCGGTTGGTCAGGCCTTTAACCCGCAAACCGCACGTTTTGAAATGCATAATTTTGCTGATGTGGTGTTCAATCCGATTGCCGTTTCCAAGTTTACTCACACCACCAGTGCGGCCATGCTTTATGCCGCCCTGTTTATCATCTCGATCTCATCCTTTTATCTGTTGAAAGGGCGTCATGTGAAGATGGCCAAACGTTCCATCGTCGTGGCTGCGGTCCTTGGCCTGCTGGCCTCGGGCTTTGTCGGTTTTACCGGTGATGAGGCCGCCTATGAGGATGCCCAGAATCAACCAATGAAGCTGGCGGCTTTTGAGGGATTGTATCAGGGTGAAAAAAATGCCGGTCTGATTGCATTCGGCATGATTAATTCCGGCAAAAAAGTCGGTGATGACCAGGACCCCTTTCATTTCGAAATTCGTGTACCCGGTCTGTTGAGCATGCTGGCAAATCGAAAATTCGGCACCTTTGTTCCTGGAATCAATGACCTGGTGTATGGTAATGCCGAGCAGGGAATCATGGGCGCAACCGAGAAGATAGAAAAAGGAAAAGTGGCCATTGCCCAGCTTGATGCCTACAAAAAGGCAATAAAGAGTGGTGATAGTGCCTCCGCCCAATCCGCACTTTCTCTGTTTGATCAGAACAAGGATTATCTTGGTTATGGTTTTTTGAGGACACCTGAAGAGGCGGCACCACCGGTCGGTCTTTCGTTTAACGCCTTTCATATAATGGTCGTTTTGGGAACCGTTTTTCCGCTGGTTTTTCTGGCCTTTCTTTACTTCTCCTATAAGGACACCTTGATGAAGCAGAAATGGTTGCTTGCCGGTGGCACAATCATGTTTTTTCTCGGGCTTGTCGCCCATGAAGCCGGTTGGGTTGTTGCCGAGGTTGGTCGGCAACCCTGGGCCATTCAGGATCTTCTGCCGGTGACCGTGGCGCGTTCGAACCTGACCACCGGCACTGTTCAAACGACCTTTTTCATGTTTTTGATTCTGTTTACCATTCTCCTTGTTGCCGAGGTCAGTATCATGTTGAAACAGATCAGTATCGGTCCTGAAGAAAATTAACGGGAACTCCGTTGCCGGCCGGAGCCTGGAAGTTTTCAAGACCGACCGGCACATCGAACAAGCTCTAAGGAGAAAAAAATGAATACTTTTTTATTGTTATCCTGGTTGGCGGTGATTGTCGTTTCCTACCGCGTATCCGTTCTATTGTTAAAGAAGATGGAGTTGTTCTAGTTCCTCCATATTTGTTGTAGTAAAAAGCCCTCCTCGGGCAGTCGATACCCCTCCTCCGTATCGGCCGTAACTAATCAGGGGCGCCGCACCTTCGCACGGTCAACTGTCCGTATAGCAGGGCTATAACGACCAGCCACGTCTGTACGAATCTGCAGCCCCCCTGACCAGTTACAAGTTTTTCAGATGTGCAACTACATGGTTACAAACCCTGTGGCCGACTATGTATCGGCTGCCCCGTCTTTCCCTCTTCTTCAACCATGGAGAAACACCATGCCCAAAGTTTTGCTTCTTGGTTCGAATGTACAAATCTATAATCTGCCGATAAAAGAGGTCAGTCTGCTTAAAGAGGGAAGCCTGCCGGCATATGGATATAATCCCGGAGATGATATCGAACTGCTGGCCGGTAAGGTGGCCGAGGTTGGAGGGC
>WGCP01000447.1 GCA_015493715.1 Desulfobulbaceae bacterium | reverse complement strand
TGACCCTGGTCGGGCCGAGACGGATCGTGGACCATTGGGAGAGAAAAAAGGTAATCAGGGTACAGAATATTGCCAGGTAAAGAATACCGGCCCAGGTCGACCAGGCAATATTATTCCAGTTGATTGCCGGTATCCTGGGAGCGGCCGCCAGGGCCAGCCAGCAACAGCTGGTGGCCAAGATCCAGAAGGTCATCACCGGCATGGGCTCGCCGCGGTAGAGGAGTTTCACCAGTGGGGTGTAGAAGGCCATCAACAGGCAGGCCCCTAAAAAAATAAGGTCGCCTCTGTTCAGGTGCAGGGCCAGCATTTGTGCCGGATCGCCGTGAAAAATGACCCATATCGCGCCTAGCATTGCACAGAATAGGGCAATGAGTCGGTTGCGTCCCAGCCGTTCGTGCAGGAGAACTATACTGTAAATTCCTGAAATGCCGGGAACCAGAGTAAAGATAACGCCTGTATTTATGGCTGATGTATAGCGCAAAGCAACAAACATCAGGACGAAAAAAGCAGTGAGGGCAAAACTGACCAGACTGTAACGCCCCAGAGAAGAAAGCGAAGGTCTTTTCAGGCCGTGTTTTTTTCGGACATAGGGATAGAAAAACAGCGTTGCCAGACAAAAACGAATCAGGGTAAGAATGACCGGGTCAATAGTGTCGGCAATGGCCTTACCAACGGTAAATGATGTTGATCCCAGCCCGGCGGCAATCAGCATGAGACCAAGAGCAAGCCGGTACTGCCTTCGCGCTGTTTGTTCAGGCAAGTTGCTTGACAAGCAGCGGGTGCAGGGCGGTATTTGCGGCAAGTATTTCAGGATAAAAGGGTGAATATTCTTTGCCGCTGAAATCCGTGACCACGCCTCCTGCCTCCTCAACCAGCAGCCAGCCGGCCGCTGTATCCCAGGGCTTGAGGTCCATCTCCCAGAAGCCGTCCAACCGGCCACAGGCAACATAGGCCAGGTCAACGGCAGCGGCTCCTGCCCGGCGGATATCGCGTACCTTGGGAAGAATGACCCGCATCTGGCTCATAACATCATCAAGTTTTGCATGGATGTCATAGGGAAAGCCGGTGGCAACCAGGGCCTGAACAAGAAAATCCGTTTTCGTCACCTGGATTTTCTCACCATTGAGCCATGATCCGCCACCCTGCCAGCAGCAGAACAGCTCGTCCTGTAGGGGGCAATAAATGACACCGATGGTTGTGTGTCCGTTTTCCACAAGGGCAATGGAAACTGCAAAGATGGGGAAACCATGAGCAAAGTTCGTGGTCCCGTCTAATGGGTCAATCACCCACAGCTTTCCCTCCGGCGCCTTGAGGTCTTCCCCTGCGGATTCTTCCGCCATGAGAGCAATATCAGGCGCATCTTCCTGCAGAGAGGCGACAATGGCAGTCTCAGAGGCGACATCTGCTTCCGTGACCAGATTGATTTCCCCCTTCATGGTGATGGTATGGGGTTTGCCATAGAGATCTCTGAGAATAAATCCACCAGTCAACGCCGCCCGGCACGCTGCCAGCAGGAGGGGATATTGGTCTTTATCCGTGCATTGTTCTTTGAGAAAATCAAGTCTGTTCATAAAGTTCCCCTATTGGCTGCCTCTTATGGTAGCTGCTTTCACAGGTTATGCCTACCGGAGTACATATTTTGTACCGGATATTTTTATGGGGGAGTGTACAGAGAAAAGGTGTGTTTGGCAAGCGGACAAGTACGAACACTCTATCACTTCTTCCACAGGATGAGCGCCCTTTGGTAGATCCTGGTTCTGGGAAGATCCAGATCTGCAGCTATTCGGTGAACGGCATCTTTCAAGGTCATGTCAGGCCGGTTTCGGTACCAGAGGATGAGATCATCTAGGTCTTCGGGTTTATCTGTGTTGTCTTGCGGAGCCGGCTTGATAAGAACAACAAATTCGCCTCTGTTTTTTCCTGCACAGCTTGTATGAAGAGCGGACAGTGCTCCTTGCCGACATTCCTCATGGATTTTGGTCAGTTCGCGAAAAAGAATTCCCTGTCGATCACCCATACAGAGCAGGCAATCTTTCAGGCTTTGTTCAATACGATGGGGGGACTCATAAAAAATAATCGGCCAGGGCAGGGGGGATAACTGTTTGAAAAAGGTTCGTCGAGCTTTTTTTTTGGCAGGTGGAAAACCGGCAAAAAAGAATTGGGAATCCCCAAGACCTGCTATTGAAAGCGCTGTTATCAAGGCAGATGGTCCGGAAATGGGGACAATGGGAATTCCGGCTTTCCTTGCCATATTGACCAGTACCGCTCCGGGATCTGAAATTCCCGGAGTCCCGGCATCGGAAACTATTGCGATTTTTTTCCCGTCTTGTAATCCTTGCAGTAATTTTTTTGCTTTCTGTTGTTCTTTTTCGCGGTAATAACTGGTCAATGGTTTTGATATGCCAAGATGAGTTAGTAATTTTTTCGTGTGTCGGGTATCTTCACAGGCGATAACATCAACGCTTTGCAGCACATTTATTGCCCTGGGGCTTATTTCTTCAAGATTGCCGATGGGTGTTGCCACGACATAAAGGGTACCGTCGTGACTTGTTTTTGCCGTCATCGGGTAACAGCCCTGCTGGATCTTTTAGTCATCATTTTTTACTTGGTCCTATAGTTGTGTTTTTTCTTTTTTGGTGAATAAAAAATATTAGGAATAAAAATATTGATAGAGTGCAGGACTCGTTTTTAAATATCTGCTATATTTCCTCATTAATCTTTCGTGATGTATGTCTGTTCAAAAAAACGGGAAAAGTAGTTTTGGAAAGAGGCATCTCGCCGCATATTTCCTTTTTCAGATTTTTACCCATATAAAGCATGCAGGTCTCTGGTTATGAGTGGAAGGCAACGGAGTTACCACGATTTTTGATATGAGCAACCTGACCATTCAACAGTTAAAACTGCTCAGCAGCGCTATCGCTCAGAAAAATGATACTGATGCGATTATGAAAACGGCTGTCCGGGCGGTGCGCAAGATTTTTTCGGCCGATAACAGTTGGCTTTTGTATCCCTGTGTTCCCTCTACTCCCAGTTGCCGACTTCAATATTTTGCCTGCCGTAAAAATATGCCTTGTTTTGGGCGCATTGACAAGACATTCGTTGTTGATGATGCCTTGCAACGTTTTTTACATCAATTAAATCAGACAAAAAAAACCACCACTTTTCAGAGCAAAAGCTGCATGATTTTTTCCCGCCGCTCTTTAAGCAGACCTTGCGCCTGTTCGCAACTGGTCATGGTTTTGTGGATGAAGAACGATCGGCCATGGCTTTTCGGCATTTGTGATCGTGCTACCCGTCACTGGTCACAGGATAAAATTGATTTTTTTCAACTGGTCGGCGAACGTGTTCAGCACAGTTACGATACCGTTCGTTTACAGGAGACCGTTCAGAGGGATATTGCAAAACGCCAAAAAATTGAAACGGAAATACTCCGCAGTGAAAAACGATTTCGATCATTATTTCAAAATACAAGTATTTCTCAGTGGTTACTCGATATTCCAGGACTTCGACAGATAAAAGGGGCTGTTGGGGAGACCGTAACAGAACAAACAGGAAAATTTCTCGATTCGGATACTCCAATCGATGCTGTTGATCTCTGGCATGTTGCCGGGTTGGTCCGAATTGTTGATATCAACGCAGCCACTCTGACATTATTTGAAGCAAGTGATCGGGCATATCTTCTTTCTTCCTTCCAGGCCATATTGAGCGAAAAATCATTACTGACCCTGCAGCACGCACTTGGTGCTTTATTTTCCGGCAAGAAGCATTTCTCGGAAGAAACGGATTTTGTAACTCTTTCCGGAAAAATGCTTGCCGTTATTTTGAATGTCGATGTTATGCCAAGTCCGGATTCCCACATGGTTTTGATTTCCGTGGCCGATATCACGGCACGGAAACGAATTGAGGAAGAACTTTTTGACTCCAGAGAGCAGTATCGTCTTCTCATGGAAAACTCCAGTGATGCCATTGTTCTTTATGATACTGAGACATTGGAAGTCATCGAGGTAAATCCAAAAGCTGCTGAACTCACGGGACGATCTGTTGACAAGTTAATAGGATTAAAGCAGCACGAATTACATCCACCGGAAGAATACGGTTTTCATAAAAAATTGTTTCAGGCGCATATTGCCGGCAAAAATGATTCTTCCGCAACGGATGTTACCTTGCTCCATCAAAGTGGGGCCAGAATTCCAGTCCAGATCAGCGCTAGTCGCACGACTATCAAGGGTCGTACTATTTTACAACGCATATACCATGATATGCGCAAAAGGGTTAAGGATGAAGAGCAGCGCAGGCTCTTGGCTACCGCCGTCGAACAGGCTGCAGAAAGTGTTGTTATAACGGATATACATGGAATAATAGAATATGTTAATCCCGCCTATGAAAAGGTTACCGGTTATTTGAGAGATGAAGTAATAGGTAAAAAAGCCGGCGTGCTTAAAAGTGGAAAAATGGAGAAGTACCAATATAAACTTCTCTGGGAGACTATTTCATCCGGTAAGGTCTGGAGCGGAAAAATAATCAACAGGAAAAAAGACGGCTCCTTATTTACTGAAGAACAGACCATTGCACCCGTCCAGGATAATCAAGGTAAAATATCACACTATGTCGCTGTAAAAAGGGATATTACACGACAAAATCAACTAAAAAATATTGTACGACAGACGCAGAAAATGCAGGCAATAGGGAATCTGGCGGGTGGGATCGCCCATGATTTTAATAATATCCTGACGGCCATCCTTGGATTTGCGGAATTATCAGCATTACTGTGTGAAGACAACAAGGTGTTAAAGAGCAACCTGGCGGAGATTATAACCGCGTCTGAGCGGGCCGGTCAGTTGATCAAACAGATTCTAACATTTAGCCGCCAAACGGAAAAAAATATTTCTTCGCTGCGAATCGATCTTATCGTCAAAGAGGCCCTACGCCTTTTGCGGGCAAGTCTTCCTGCTAATATTGAGTTGGAAATAGACATCAGAACAAAGGAGATGGTGCGTGCCGACCCGACACAGATTCATCAGGTGGTTATGAATTTGTGTATGAATGCCTTTCAGTCCCTTGAAAATGAGGATAAGAACGGCAAAATCCAGGTGATTTTGGATGTGGAGAAAGTGGGCCCTCGCAAAGGTGTGGAATTGGGCAATCTGCCGGCGGGACAATACGTAGTTTTACAGGTAAAAGACAACGGCCACGGCATTGCCGGGGAACATCTTGATCGTATCTTTGAACCCTACTTTACAACACGTTCGAAAGATGAAGGAACCGGCCTGGGCCTGTCGGTTGTTCATGGTATTGTGCAGGATCATAGAGGTGCATTGCGTGTAGAATCGACGCCAGGGAAAGGAAGTTGTTTTTATGTGTATCTTCCACTGGTTGAAAATCAGGACACAGAGTCATCTGAAGTGGGGATTGAGTTGAAGACGGGTGATGGGAGAATCCTTCTTGTTGATGATGAACAGCAGATTATTGACTATGAAGTCCAGGCATTGGAAAAAGCGGGCTATGTAACTTTTAGTACCACTTCCAGCAGAGAAGCAATAAAGTTATTTCGACAGCAGAAACAGAGAGTTGATTTAATTATCACGGATATGGCGATGCCGGAGTTAACTGGTTTGCAACTTTTTGATCAGATACGTAAAATCGGTAAGGAAACACCGGTGTTGCTCTGCTCAGGATATTCTGAGCATGTGTCTGCGCAGTCTGCGGCCAAACTTGGTCTTAATGGATACCTTGCCAAACCATTCACCGCAGAGCAGCTGTTGGATGAGGTGTATAGAATTTTAAATGCAACTAAAGATATTGAAACCAAAGATATGGTTCCTGTCGCTAATTGATGCATGAAGAAAGACAGGCAGTTTCTTGCAGGGAAGTACACCAACAAGCTGCCTCGAAGAATACGAGGAAAGTACTCTTTTGAGTGAGGTGTTTAACAAACAAAGAGAACTTGCAGGGGAGCACAACACAAAAAAAATCCTCTTAAGATGCGAAGCATC
>WGCP01000446.1 GCA_015493715.1 Desulfobulbaceae bacterium | reverse complement strand
TGTTTTCATCAACGAAAAAAAATTTACCACCATCTTGACGACTGTATAGGGCTGCTTATTTTTTATGCAGACAGGGAAAGGATTCCCGTCAGGTTTGAAAACTGATGAGGATCCGTAACCGGTTTTGAGGGAAAATCGGGCTCTGCACTCGCGTCATGTTCAGCCCGATTTGTACGGTGAGGTCAATGTTCACTTACTGCAAGGGAGGATAACCATGGCTAAGAAAGATCAAGGAGCACTGGTACAGAGGGAGGAGATGCAACCTGTTTCTCCATTTGCTGAAATGGATAAATACGTTGAAAATTTTTTACGCAATCCGTTTTCAATGCTGGGCGGATCAATGATGCCGTCGGCCTTTCTCAAGGCGGCCGACATCACCCCATCTGTGGATATCTTTGAGGATGGGGACGAGGTGGTGGTCAAGGCGGATATTCCGGGTGTCAAAAAGGATGATCTCGATGTTACCATAACCGAGAACAGCCTGACCATCAGCGGTGAAAGAAAGCAGGAAAAAAAGGTCAAGGAAAAGGATTTCCACAGGGTAGAGCGCAGTTATGGTTCATTCAGCCGTAGCTTCCGTTTGCCGGAAAATGTCAACGGCACCAAGGCAAAGGCTGAGTTTAAAGACGGGGTCCTGGAAGTGCGTCTGCCGAAAACCAAAGCAAGTAAACAGAAAAAGATCGAGATTTCCTGATACTCACCGATAGATTAAAAAATCACCGATAGATAAAAAAAAATCCCGATCGAATGGAATCGACCGGGATTTTTTTATTTTTCGACGGGCGCTTTTTCCTGCTTTGTTGCCGTAGCCACCTTTTCATCAACTTCCATACCAAGACCGAGTTTGATCTTGCGTTCGATCTCGGCAACCATGTCCGGATGGTCTTTGAGAAATTTTTTTGCATTTTCCCGACCCTGGCCGATACGTTCATCCTGATACGAATACCATGCGCCGCTCTTATCAACGATATCGTTTTCAACGCCAAGATCCAGCAAATCTCCAATCCTGGAAATACCTTCACCGTAGACAATATCAAATTCCGCCATTCGAAACGGTGGCGCAACTTTATTTTTTACCACTTTAACCTTGCCCCGGTTACCGACCACCTCCTGACCGTCCTTGATTTGGGTCATTCGCCGAATATCAATGCGCAGGGATGAGTAGAATTTCAGGGCATTTCCACCTGGAGTGGTCTCCGGATTGCCGAACATGACGCCGATTTTCATGCGGATTTGATTGATAAACACCAGGACCGTATTGGTTCGTTGCAGAACTCCGGTAAATTTGCGCATGACATGGGACATCAGGCGAGCTTGGAGACCGACGTGGTGATCGCCGACATTACCGTCAATCTCAGCTCTCGGCACAAGGGCGGCCACGGAGTCAATGACGATAATATCAATACCACCGCTGCGCATGAGGATTTCCGTAATTTCCAGGGCCTGCTCACCGTAATCGGGCTGGGAAACGAGCAGATTATCCACATCAACACCAAGCCGCTCGGCATAGGCGGTATCCAGAGCATGTTCCGCGTCGATAAAGGCGGCATTCCCACCCTGTTTCTGGGCTTCGGCAATCACATGCAGGGCAAGCGTCGTCTTGCCTGATGATTCCGGTCCGTAGATTTCCGTGACCCTTCCCCGTGGAAATCCGCCTACACCAAGGGCCAGATCAATGGAAAGGATACCGGTGGGAATAACCGGGATATTCTGGTGTTCGTTTGACCCCAGTCGCATGATGGAGCCCTTGCCGAACTGTCGGTGTATTTGCGTAATGGCATTGTCGATGCTTTTTAATCGTCCCTGTGCCTGGGTGTTCGGTGTGGATGCCATGTATTTTCTCCTTACTCTTGAATTTCCGTTATAACAAACAAGAAATTTATGATCTATTGATTTATTGTGGGGGCGCGATTTCAGTAATGAATTTTATTTCGGATACATCGCGGATAAAGCCATTCCCGCATTGAGTTGTCAGGTATGCAATCTGTTGTTACGAGACCGTAACTATTGAACCGAATCGGTTAACAGGGCTCTGCGGACGGTATCAAGGGCCGTGCAGGTGGTCGTATCGCGAATCCGAGTCCTGTTGCCTGAAAAATGATGCAGGTGGGCGGTTACTTTGTTGTTGTAAAAAATCCCTATATAGACGGTGCCGACGGGTTTTTCATCGCTGCCGCCGGTGGGCCCTGCTATGCCGGTGACGGAAACGGATATATCGGAGCTTATCCTTTCCGACAGCCTGGCCGCCATGGCGATGGCTACCTGTTCGCTGACGGCACCGTAATTGTTGAGAAGATCATGGTCGACGTTTAACAGAATTTCCTTGAGACGGTTGGAATAGGCAATGACACCACCGGCAAACCAGGTGGAGCTGCCGGCAACCTCAGTGATTCTTTTGCCGATCATGCCGCCGGTACAGGATTCCGCCACGCTGAGCATTTTATGCCGGTCCTGCAGCAGTTTTCCGACCACCGATGCCAGAGTGTCCTGGTCGGTGCCGTATATCGCATCCCCGAGCGCGTCCGTAATGACACGGTCGGCGTCGATGAATTTTTCCTCTGCCGCCTGTTTGTTTTCTTCCAGGACGGTAAGGCTGACATGGACCTCGCAGTTAACCGGATAATAGCCGATATGGATGGAGTCCCGTCGTTCCAGTGCAAGAAGACGCTGGTTAATTACGGTTTCCGGCAGGCCGAATGTCTTATAGGTTCGTTGCTTAACGCGATGGTGATTGCCGCTCCAGCCGGCAAGTCTCGGCAGCACATGTTCCAGCAAGAGTTCCCGCATCTGGTAGGGAACTCCGGGTAGAAAAAAAACGGGTATTGAGTTGTGGACCAGAAGGTATCCGGCCATTTTCGCCTTTTCGTTGAGGATTTCAGCACCTTGCGGCAGCCAGGCCATTTTTTCCAGGTTACTCACCTGCTGGTTGGCGTCCAGATGTTCCCTGATTCGTTTAAGGATTTCCGGATATAGAATCGGTTCTCTGTCCAGGGCCTCGGCAACGGCCTCGTTGGTCAGATCATCGGTTGTTGAACCAAGACCGCCGGTAACCACCACAAAATCAACCCGTTTCAGTGCCCGTTTCAGGACCTCCCCTATGAGGGCCGGGTTATCGCCGATGGTGTGCATGGCATAAATTTCATGCCCGGCGGCAAAGAGGTGACGGGCCGCAAAGGCACTGGTCGTGTTTTCGGTCCGGCCGGAGATGAGTTCATCCCCTATGGCAATTATTTCTCCAATCATGCCTGGCTGTTTATATAAAGAGGAATTTTTTACCAAAATCCTGCGGGATTTTGGTTTCATAAAATAGACGCAGAGCGGTACCGCAAAATAATGATATCCAATGTACAAGGTTCCGTGCAAGAACTCAAGTCAGTCATACCTCAAGGTACCCTCAATTCAATCCTGATCATTTTCCAGGAAAGCTATCGGTTGATTGTCTTCTACCCGATCCAGGCGTACCCGGACCACCTGTTTGATCAGACGGGACGGCCCTTCAAATTGAAGGGGAATATAATTTTCAGAAAATCCCTGCAACAGGCCTGTTTTTTTATTTCGTCTCTCCACCAG
>WGCP01000445.1 GCA_015493715.1 Desulfobulbaceae bacterium | reverse complement strand
CCCCAAGCCCTGTGTCGTTCGGATGAGTGATTTCAAGAGCAATGAATATGCGACCCTGCTGGGCGGGAAATTTTTCGAGCCGGAAGAGGATAACCCGATGATCGGTTTCCGAGGCGCTGCGCGTTACAGCAATCCGGCCTACGAGGAGGGATTCGCTCTTGAATGCGCGGCCATGAAGCGGGTACGCGATACAATGGGTTTTACCAATGTCATTTTGATGATCCCCTTTTGCCGCCGGGTAGAAGAGGGAGAGCGAGTCATCGACACCATGGCGAAATATGGGTTGCGACGTGGCGAAAACGGGCTCAAAATTTATGTGATGTGTGAAATACCGAACAATGTCATCCTGATAGATGCCTTCAGCGAAATCTTTGACGGTTTCAGTATCGGCAGTAATGACCTGACCCAGTTGACCCTCGGCGTGGATCGCGATAGCCAGATCGTCTCCTTTGACTATGATGAACGTGATCCCGGCGTTCTTCAAATGATCAAGCTTGCGGTGGAGGGCTGCAGGCGAAACCATCGTCATAGCGGCATCTGCGGCCAGGCCCCCTCGGATTATCCGGAAGTGGCGGAGTACCTGGTAAAGCTTGGCATTGATTCAATCAGCCTCAATCCCGACAGTGTCTTGAAAACCATTCAGGACGTGGTCAAACTTGAAAAAAATACCTGATTACCACCGAAGCTCAGCAAAGCCGTATCAGGGATAACATCGCTCAATATCCACTGTTTAATTTGACATAAAATTCACCTGTTGCGCAGAGAGGTTCTCTTTGTTTAATCCCGCCAAGCGATGGTATCCCTTATTTCTGAGGATTGATGGTAATCAGAAAAAGATGGACTCGTAAAAAGTCCAGACCATGCTTAAAGATGGCTAAGTAAAAACACAGACATACAGGTAAGCGCAGCGTAGCGGAGACTCCGAGGAGTAGTGTTCTGTCGCGGGTCTTAACTATACATGTAGTATGTCAACGAATCGCCACAGGACACACGACGCAGTAGATCGAAGTTTTTACGACGCCATCAAAAAAATATGCAGAGGAGCTGAAAATGAACACCTATCTTCCAACCGATGTACCAAGTGAAAAAGAAGAGGAATTTCTGGAAAATTTTACCCTGGCAACCGGTGGCAGCGGTCGCCTTATGCTCTTTGCAGGTGATCAGAAAGTCGAGCATCTCAATAAAGATTTTTTCGGCACCGGAATAACGGCCGAAGATAATGACCCCGAACATCTGTTTAAAATTGCCTCGATAGCAGACATCGGAGTTTTTGCGACCCAGTTTGGACTTATCAGCCGATATGGGCGCAAGTATCCAAAAATTCCCTACCTCGTCAAACTCAACTCCAAAACAAATATTATTCCGGTTCAGGAAAAAGATCCGCTCTCAGAACAGTGGCTGCCCATGGACGAGGTAATCGGATTTAAAAAAAGCAGCGGCCTGCAGATCCTTGGCATAGGCTATACGATTTATCTCGGGAGCGAACACGAACATATCATGCTCAAAGAAGCGGCGAGAGCGGTTCACGAGGCCCACAAGAACGGTATGATTGCCGTACTCTGGATCTATCCCAAGGGCAGCTTTATCAGTGATGAGCATGATCCATCCCTGATTGCCGGTACCGCCGGGGTCGGGGCCTGCCTGGGCGCCGATTTCGTCAAGCTCAAGGTGCCCTTCAGCGACGGAAAATTCGATCCCGATCTGCTCAGAATTGTCACCGAGGCCGCTGGCAATACCGGTGTACTCTGCGAGGGAGGCGGCAAGGTGGATGAAAAGGCCTTCCTGATCGAATTGCACGAACAGATCCACAAGGGAAACAGTCGTGGTAACGGCACAGGTCGTAATATCCACCAGCGGTCATTGCCGGAAGCGATAAAAATGGCTGGCGCCATCTATGCCGTTACCGTGAAAAATGCAACTGTGGACAAGGCGCTTTCTCTTCTCACGGGGGAATAGAGATAAATAAACGACACCCGCAGTAAGCTACGAAAAACAATTATGCACTAATGCGCATCGGCTTTTGTTGCAGATTAAAGGCCTAAGAGGGGTTACATATTGAAAGAATATGTAACCCCTTTTTCATAACGTTTAACCTTTGCACAGGAGCACAAGGCAAGCGGAATGGAATATTTTTTCCGGGGAATTCATCCGGCGGCAACAACTGCGATGGCCGTACAACCGCCGGATCACCCCTGACGCTCTTTGCTCTTCCTACTCCACCCGGATGGGGTCGTGCCGTTTCATCACTTCCCTGATCTCCGCTTCAATCACCTTGGGCGCAATCACCTTGACGACCCGGTTCTCTTTATCAGCGAAAATTTCTTCCGCCGGCAATCCTATATTGATCAGGTCATCAACAACGTTTTGCAGGGTATCAGCGGATTCATAGGTTGCGGTCAATGTCTCCGCCACCTTTTTTTCTTTAAGGCTGTGCATGCTGATCTCGTTGGGTTTATGCCGTTTCAACACCTCTTCAATTTCCGCCTCAATGGCAGCTCCGGCAATGACCTTCACCATTTTTTCTTCTTCATCGGCAAGTATTTTTTCTGTCGGCAGGCCGATATTAACGAGATCATCAACAACGTTTTTGACGGTGGTATCAACTGAATAGAGAGCGGTGATTACTTTTGCCATGCTCTTGCCTCCTTACAGACAGTGCTGTTTGTTTTTTCCGAAAATAACCATGAAGTCATATCGTTTCAGGCTATTTTCATTGTTGGTTATGGCTGGAGCAAAAAAGCTGGTCCAGCCATGCTGGTTTAGCAGAAAAGATTTTGGGTTTATGCTTAAACAATAAATCATTACCCTACCTTTTCAAGCCGCTCTCAACAACAAAAAATACCTTTTTTCCTCCTAAATTCCATCACCAACGCCTTGCGGTTTATCAATGAAGATATACTTTGTACCTAAGGAGGCGGAGGAAAACCAGCGACATGATCACAAAATCGGAAATGAAAAATTCCTGTCAATCGGCTGCCCTTCTCCATACCTTCATATATCCCCTGAAAACAGACACGAGGACACGACAATGAAGACAACGATAACATCGGTTAATGCCCTGGAAATTCTAGACTCACGAGGAAATCCGACGGTACGGGTCCTGATGGAACTGGAAGACGGCACCAGGGTTTCGGCTTCGGTTCCATCAGGGGCAAGCACGGGTGAGAATGAGGCCATCGAACTCCGCGATGGAAACCGCAACCGTTACGGAGGCAAGGGAGTTCTTCATGCCATTGCCAATGTTAATGAGGAGATCGGGCCAATGGTTACCGGCATGAATGCCCTTGATCAATCGCTCATTGATCAGGAAATGATCGAACTTGACTCCACCCCGAACAAGGAAAAACTGGGGGCCAATGCCATTCTCGGAGTCTCAATGGCGGCTGCCAAGGCCGCTGCCGCCTCCATGGGCCTGCCGTTGTACACCTATCTCGGCGGCGCCGGTTGCAGACGCCTGCCGGTACCCTGTATGAATATCCTCAACGGCGGAGAACATGCCGACAACAGTGTCGACTTTCAGGAATTCATGGCGGTTCCCATCGGTGCTCCAAATTTTGCCGACGGGTTACGCTCGGTGGCCGAAACATTCCATGCGCTGAAAACCATTCTCTCCGCCAGGGGTCTTGCCACTTCGGTTGGGGACGAAGGGGGTTTTGCGCCCAATCTCGACTCCAATGAAGAGGCAATGGAGTTGATCATCAAGGCGATTGAAAAAGCGGGATATGTTCCGGGTAAGGATATCGCCATCGGCATCGATAGCGCGGCAACCTCCTTTGCAACCGGTGAAGGTCGCTATGACCTGAAGTGGTCCGGAGCCGGAGAGATGAGCAGCGATGAGATGATTGCCCTTGTTGACAAATGGGCCGGCGACTATCCCATAGTTTTCTGGGAGGATCCGCTGGCCGAAGACGATTGGCAGGGATTCGCCCGACTCACCGCCAAACTTGG
>WGCP01000444.1 GCA_015493715.1 Desulfobulbaceae bacterium | reverse complement strand
GCCGAGCATTGTTATATCTTTCTGACAAGGAAAATGGATGTACTCTGGCAGGAAAACAGAAAACAATTTGCCGGTGGCGGTCTGCGGGCAAGAAACAGTTATTTCCATGGTCTTTTGGCGGGCTTTCGCGAAAAATTAAAGGCATCGGCGCCGCAGGGGAAGGGAACAGCTTTCGGCGCACAGGAGAGCAGCTCGGCACAGCTTATCGTTCGGTCGGATAATGGTCTGGATGCCTTTGTCAATGCAACCTTTCCCCGACTTCATAAAAAACGGGGACGAACAATGAATCTTCATGGCGATGCCTACCGGCAGGCGATGGCCATCGGCCGTTCACTTATTTTGAATCGGGTTGTGGAGGGTGTTGCGGCAGGAGGCGGTTTGCTTGGATCAGATTGATGCGAGGTCGGTGTTGTGCAGGCGGTTGAGAATTTCATGGGCTATGTCTTCAGGGCTGCCGGTATCTGCAGGTATTAGTAACTCAGCCCATTTGTGATAGAGGGGCTTACGGGCGTAATAGAGATCTCGAAAGCTGCCGGTGCCGGGGTTTATCAGTCCCCGCGTGTTCTGGTTGTGGACCCGTTGCTCAAGGGTGGTGAGAGAAGCCTCAAGGAGAACAAGTGGCCCGGTTGTCTGCAAGTGGGCCATGCCCGCCTCGCTGTAGATGGCGCTGCCGCCTGTGGCCACTATCAGCCCTTGCGGCGTGATGGTGAAGAGTGTCTTTTCTTCCAGCCGTTGAAATGCATCGATTCCGACCCGATCCAAGTATTCCTGGAGATTCATCCTCTCCTGTTTGGTTATTAATTCGTCGGTATCAACGAATTTTTTCCCGCAGATTTGGGCAAGAACATGACCGACTGTTGATTTTCCCACACCAGCCATGCCGATGAGGATAATATTAAAAAAAATATTGGAAAAAGTGGGTTGCATTGCCAAATAAGTTTGATTTTCCTTGCCGTATGTGTAGAAATACACTACGTATTATAAAATTTTTACCATTTGTTGAAAATCTTCTTTTTCGCCCTGTTGTTCAGGCATTTTTTAGAACAATAAAGAAGAGTTATGCTGTGCAGTCGGCTCCGCCCCGGCAGGTTTTTTTGGGGAGTTTGGACTGTGGATCTCCGCATAAGTTGCCTTATACAGTGAATCTGATTTTCAGGCACGAATTTCTTGTTTTGTGGCCTGTCTTCTTTTATTAATTCGGTCCGATGGAGGGACGACCAATGAAATCCAATCAACTACGATCACCCCTGATCAGCTCGGCCATTCTCCTTGCTGTTTTTTCCCTGATTGTTTATTTTACCCTGACATCACCGGAAGGGTCTGTGCTTAATTCATTTGGTTCCATTGTTGCATTGCTTCTTCGCATTATTCAAGTTGCCATAGGACTTGGACTGGCCCTGATTGTCTCTCTTGCTGTTTTAATAGGGATATTTTTGGGAGCAGTGGCGCTTGTCAATCCCTCCACCTCCTCACGAATGTTTGAAGCGCTGCGGCAGGCAATTCGAAGCTGGCTGGCGCCCCTTGCCGGATTGTTGAAATCTAAGAAGGGTGAAAAACTCAAAGAAGAACGGGATGCCTTTGGAGCAACCTTGAAAACAGATTTTTCCCGTATGGTCGCGCCGGTCAAAAAAGAGTTGGCGGCAGTGCAGGGAAATTTTGACAATAAAGTTTCCGCTCTGCGCGGTAAATTGAGTGAGGTCGAGGAGAGCGTTGCCGGTAAGGCATCAATTGAGCAGGTGGAAACGGTAACTGCGGAGGTTGCGGCGGTAACTGAGACGTTAACCGGAACCGAGGCAAGTGTGAAAACACTTGCCGCCAAGGTAGAACAGGTTGGTGCCCCGGATTCGGGGCAGATTCTGGGTGATCTTCCCTCCCGTCTGGAAGCGCTTGAGCACAAGGAGGATCCTGAGGCGGTTGATCTACAGGCGATAGAAGAGAAAATCAGTGGTCTGCAAGCTGAAATCACCAGGGCGACACAACCCCTTGAGGAAAAAATTGCCGCGCTCACCAGTGAAATTATCGACCTGAAAGCAGCCCTGGCTGAGAAAAAGTCGACTGAAAAATCTGAGGTGGCTGCAACGAAAAAGGAACAAAAGGACGCGTCGGCTGCCGAGGTTGATGATGGCGAGCATAGGCTGTTGACGTATTTCACCGATGCAGCGGAAAAGAAAAAAATAGAAGATCTGGTTGGTCAGACCCTGAAAAAAGATATGACTTATGCCCAGATTACCAAGTTACTTGTCAAAAAAATGGGAAAGGACGGCGGGAAAATTATCAGGGAGCATCCTTCTCTGGTCAAGGATTATATCCGTCAGTGCCGACGAAAAGGTTGATGATGGTCTAAAAAACGACACAAAATTAAGAAGGGCCGCAGCATTCATAAATGTTGCGGCTTTTTTTGTGGCATGTGGAAACCTGTGAAAGGATGCGGAACCCGTCATCCGGTTTTTAAAACGTCGAATTGCAAGGTGACTCAATGACAGTGTCGTCGGTGATAAAGTCCCTGCCTCCGGCCTTGTTTGCGGCGTTATTCAATAAGCAGGTAAGGTGTAATATATGGTAGTTTTTTTCCTGAAAAACGTTTGCATTTTCTCATGGGTCAGCGTGGTCGTTAACCCATCGGAACAGAGCCTGATACCGTCTCCTCCCTGTATGTCAATTTGTTGAACCTGTGCCTTCAGGTCACGGTAGGCACCTATGGCCCGTGTTATGACATGACGTTGCGGATGATTGTCCATTCCTATGATACATGCGGCTGTCCGCGACTTCCGTCGACGCCATCGGTCAGGCGGACAATACCTTTGTCGGGCAACAGGTCGTAATGACAACCTAAAAATGACCACCTGTGCTAACCCAAATTTGACCACCCCGAGCTTGGGTTAAAATATGACGGTTCCAGGCCCCGGCCGGTAATGGAGGGAGCCCGTAGGGCGACCGGAATTACCGGCCGGGGCCTGGATGGCCG
>WGCP01000443.1 GCA_015493715.1 Desulfobulbaceae bacterium | reverse complement strand
TGGTCACGATACCGTAGGCACCGATCAGCATGGCCGCAAGTTCGAGAAATTTTACCCCGATCACAACCCTTTTCTTGGTGAACCGGTCGGCAAGCCAGCCGCCCCAGGCGGAAAAGAGGATAAAGGGCAGGGAAAACAACTCGGTCGCCCTTCCCTGCAGGCTTGACATGCCTGCTCCGACCGCCAGCAGCAGGACCGCCTGCTTGAAAAAATTATCATTAAAGACCCCGAGAAAATAGGTCACAGCCATGGCAATAAACCGTTTCCGCGCCTGTTTGATTTCCTGTTGCATGCTCTACTCCGTAAAAAAAACTCATTTATTGTTTCTTCTCTAATATCAAGAGTTATGCCGGAATGAATTATATTATCATCTGCTTAATTCGACGTTTTTTTTATTCATTGGTATCAAAACCGGAAATGTTTGAATTACACCTATTGACAGTCACTGTATACATGATGTACATTTTATGAACATGAAAACAATAGATGACGAAAAGATACGCATCTTCTTGCGACGAGTCACCACATCCATCTCTGCCAATCCCTTTACTCCGGCCAGGCATAGGGCGGATTGCACACTGACCGGGTTGACCGAGGATACGGACCCGGACATCGTCCTGCAGACGGCAATACAGAAGGTGAACGACCGGGTTGAGGCACTGATCGCCACTCAACAGGTAAACCTGTGCAGCTGTGCCCCAAAGGATCGCCCAGCCCTGGCCAACCTTTTCCTCTTTTTTCTGTTTCATAAATACCTGCCGCTCTTTGACCTTCATATTCAGAAACAAAATCAAACCAGCCAATCTTTGCCTCTTGAGTTCGGCCGAGATCTGGAAAAAGAAATGGCGGCTTTTGGTTTTTCAAACCATGAAACCGGTCAATACATCGGCCTCTTTTTCCAGATGCGACGCGCCTTTTTCTTTATTCACACGGGCCTTGTCGGCAACAGCCCCTGCATGGAGGAGCTGCGGGCCCGTCTCTGGAACACGCTGTTCACCCATGATATCGTCGAATATGCCCAAAACCTGATCAATAAACTTGAAGATTTCTCAACCCTGCTGATCGGTGAAACCGGAACCGGCAAGGGTTTGGCCGCAGCTGCTATCGGACGATCGGGTTTTATTCCATACGACGACAAAACACATCGTTTTACACCAAGTTTTACCCGGGCTTTCCTTGCCATCAATCTCTGCCAGTACCCGGAACAGCTCATTGAGTCCGAACTCTTCGGCCATGCCCGTGGCGCTTTCACCGGTGCCGTGGCCGAGCACCAGGGAATTTTTACCCGATCAAGCAGTCAAGGAGCTGTTTTTCTCGATGAAATCGGCGAGATATCCATCCAGACCCAGATCAAACTGTTGCGAATCCTGCAGGAACGTACCTTCAGCCCGGTGGGCAGCCATGCAAGTCTTCGCTTCAGGGGACGCCTCATCGGGGCGACCAACAGGGATCTTGGCAGGATGATTGAGCAGGGAAAATTCAGGGAGGATTTTTATTTCAGGATGTGCACCGATACCATTACCTTGCCTCCGTTGAGAAAAAGAATAGACCAGTATCCGCAGGAACTGGATCTGCTTGCAAACCATTTAATCAGGAAAATAGCCGGCAGGGATACGAAAAAGTTACAGGATAAGGTGAGTGCGGTTTTGCAACGACCTGAAAATAAAGGCTATCAGTGGCCCGGAAATGTGCGCGAACTGGAACAGGTCATCCGCAGAATCATCCTGCACGGTTCATGTCGATTGCCTGCACCAAGAAACCGGCAAGACGACGGCAATCACCTGATATTTGATCAACAACCGACTGTGGCCGAACTGACCAGCCATTACTGCCGCCTCCTGTATGAAAAACATAAAAATTACCAGGCAATTGCCCGCATTACCGGCCTTGACCGGCGGACCGTTAAAAAATATGTTGAGCAGAACTGAGCACAGGGAAACCGGACGGGAAACACGATGGGGAGGATAAAAAAAAACAGACCCACAACAGCTGCAACTAACTGTTGCGGGCCCGGATACAACGAAAAAGAACAAAATATTTTACTTTGCAGCGCCTTTGACGGCATCAGCCGCAGCGCCGGCGGCTTTTTGGGTTCCCGTCAGCGCCTCTGTTGCCTTTTGCGTGGCAGCGTCAACAGCCTTGTTGGCCTGTTCCTTAGCCATGCCGACGGCTTTGTCCTTGGCATTAGTGATAACCTCAGCTGCCGCGTCTTTTGCCGCATCCGTCACACCCTTTGCAGCCACGGCCGTTGCCTGTCCGGCAGAGCTCTCGGAAACGCCGGTCACGGCTTTTTCCGCTGCCGCCCCGACACCGAAAGCATACGCGGAAAAAGCGATGCCGAAACACAATGCAGCTGCTGCCGCAACAGTGATACATGTTTTTCTGGTCATTGTCATGTTACCCTCCTGTAGTTGACTCATCTTAAAAAACAGGGCCGTGGAATATCCACATCCCTTGTCATCAGACAGAGAACATACCCTAATTTTTCCATTCCCCCTAATAAAGAAATGGTAAGAATTCACAGAAGATAGCTCTTTTTTTCTGCCGCCGTTGCTATGGATCAGACCGCCCCTGTTGCTGAAAAAAAATCCAGGCGATGTTATCATTGAAAAACGGCATCGCCTGCGTTTGCATGGTCGGCAGGCGCCCTCGGCAACTCTCGCAAACCCAAAAGGGTTTGCGTCCCACGGCTTGAAAAAATCGGCAATGACATCTGCCGGGACAATCTTTCCGGTCTCATGTGGCAGACCGGCCGAAGCAGAAAGATCAATGACGAACAAAGGGCGGAACAGTATGCGGCCAACCTGAAGACAGGGGACTTCAACGACTGGTGTCTCTCCACCCAGGGTGAATTTTATACCCTCCATATTCTCTTTTTTCTTAAAAAAAACGGCGTATGCCGAATGAAGCATAAAGGCAGTTACTGGTCTGAAAACCCTGGTCTGCCCCCGCGTTCTGGACGATGGGCCTCTCCCTATTACACCTGTGGACTGAATTTCGATTTTGAAGAAACGAAAAGCGGTTTTGTCCGGGCTGTCCGGCCCTGAGAAGCTGCCTGTTCCAATTTATCGATCTACCTGAAACCTGGCGGCGTTCCCGGCAAGGGTTAAGGAAAATATCTTTTCGGGAACGCTGCCGTAAATAAACGGTCTGGTATATCTTTGCAGTAATATTATTAAATTTTACCGGAAGCCTGAATGCCGACAATAGAAATCGGCTCCATACTGGGTTCCGAAGAGAGATCAGGATGTCCAGCGCAGTTTATAGTGATCAAATCTTCAGGCACAGCCCCCATCCTGATAGCCATATTCATGGTATCAATCTCTTTCACCGGCGCCTCAGCCATGCTGACAATCTGGCTGCCGATCACCTTACGGGTTTTGCTATCAAATATCACCTTGAGTGTCCAGGGTTTCATGTCTTTAATCATACCGTGTTTACTGCGGGAGTCCACAGTGAAGGATGCTGTTTTTATGTCAAGCCGGGCTGCTACCTCTTCACTTAAGCCCACCGAAGCCGCACAGAAATCAAAGAGTTTAACACAAGACCCATACAGCACACCTGGAAATGGGATCGCCGCCCCGGCCAACCTCTTGGCCACCAGACGTCCCTGAGAAACCGCCGTACCTCGCAACTGCCCCGATAACTTTCTTCCGGAGACAAGGCAGGTGTTTTCAACGTTATCTCCTGCAGCGAGAATATCAGGATCTGAAGTTTCCATATACTCATTTATTCTGATGCCATAATCGCCCAACTCAAGGCCGGCCGATCGGGCAAGGTCAAGATTTGTCCGGGCGCCGACAGAGACAAGAACCATGTCCGCCTTGACTTTTTCCGATGAATCCAACTCAATTCCGGTAACAAAACCGCCTGCACCGACAATTTTCGCAACTCCAACCCCAAGACGCATCGTTATCCCCTGCTCTTCAAGATAAGGGGTTACCCCGGCGGCCATATTATCATCCAGCATTGCGGCAAGGGGTCGTTGCAACAACTCGACAACGGTGACATTTAATTCAGGATGGGTTGTTTTAAGCAGTGTGCCCACTTCAAGGCCAATGAATCCGGCCCCGACCACGGCAAGACTCTTCACCTCATGATCCTGCATGAACCGGATCATGGCTTCCGCGTCCGGAGAACTTCTCAAGGTAAACACCCCGGCAAGATCCTTTCCCTCAAGAGGAGGAAGCACCGGATCCGCACCATTGGCAAGGGCAAGTTTGTCATAGGAAATCGTATCGCCGCCCTGAAGCGTTACGGTCTTCTTGCCACTGTCTATCCCGACTGCCCGATCTATGATGACCTGAACGCCCGCATTTTCAAGCACTTTATCCGGTACAATAATCGAATCCCTGGTAGCCAGACCGGCCACAACATGAGGAAGAGCTCACCTGACAATGAAATTGGGTTCCGCCCTGATTACCGTCACGTCCAGATCAGGATTAATCTTCCGTGACAAAATCGCCGCCGGACCACCAGCGCCGCCGCATCCAATAACAACTAACTTTTTGTTCGCGCCCATTATACTTTCCTCCAAAGTTGAATCATTTCATAAGCAACAATTTTATAACTAAAGTTTCCTGAAAATTTTTACGGCCGAAAATCTATTTTCCTCAAGCAACCATGCGCAACAGCGTCTTGACAAAAGATTTTTGCGGTCTTTGCTGTGGCACTGGGCAAATCGATTGAAAATCATGATCCAATGC
>WGCP01000442.1 GCA_015493715.1 Desulfobulbaceae bacterium | reverse complement strand
CGAATCCTGTTGATGTCCTCATCAGGACCATAGAGATCATGGCCGTCAACGATTATCGAGCCGGAGCTGATGCTTTCAAGGCGATTTATGGCCCGCAGCAGAGTGGATTTTCCCGACCCGGAAGGACCCAGGACGACCACCCTTTCTCCGAGTGTGACATCAAGGCTGACATCATCAAGGGCCTTGAATGAACCGAAGTATTTATTGATATGGCTAATTTGAATAATCGGATCAGCGGCGTTCATAATGACTGAGACGGTGTTCCATATTGGAAATCAACTTGGAAAGGATCAAGGTGATCAGAAGATAGATCAGGGCGATCATGGTGTATGTTTCAAAGTAATTAAAACTCTCCGAAGCATATTCGCGCCCACGACGAAGGATGTCTGCAACCGCAATAATGGAAACGAGAGAGGTATCCTTTAACAGGGCGATAAATTCATTGCCCACCGGAGGAAGAATGGTCCGCCACGCCTGGGGCAACACCACATAGGCCATGGTCTGTCGTTGATTGAACCCCAGGGAAAGAGAGGCCTCGGTCTGGCCATAGTCAATAGATTTTATGCCTGCCCGAAATACCTCGCCCATATAGGCACCGTAACAAAAGGACATGGCAATCACCGCCGCCACAATATCCGGAACCCGAATAATGCGGCCAAGGGCGAAATAGATGTAAAATAACTGGACCAGCAGGGGAACCCCCCGCACAACCTCGACATACAGCGAGGCGATCAGATTGATAAATCTGTTCTTGGACAACCGGCCCAGTCCGGTCAACAGTCCGATAACAAGGGCCAGGGAGATAGAGGCAATGGTCACTTTAAAAGTCACCAGTATCCCGTCGGGAACAAAACTGAGTACGCGTGCGTATGGATCCGGTTTTGCCAGCGGCAGGATAATCAGCAGGGAAACCGTGCCGATCAGGGCGATCCACCAAGCGGAAATCAATCCCTTGTCCTTGGGATCAGGAATAGCGGCTCCGTCACCGATTTCAATTATTTTTTCCTGATCAGACATAGTGCCCTTTCACTCTCCCTTTCTTGGTAACACGATTGTGACCTCGTCCCCCATGTCTTCATCAGACAACGGGGGATGCCACTCATAATAATCAATTATCTACCGGCCAATCCATTTTTTCTTCAACTGCTGATCTATTCCTTTGGCCTTCACGGCCTCAATACCTTTGTTCAGCAGATCAAGAACCTTTTTATTTCCCTTTTTCACGGCAAAACCGTAATTTTCAACCTTATCCGTTTTAAGAACGGCGGCAATCTTTAATTTACCCTTATACTTGTCCAGCGCATAATTGGCGGCGACCGGATCATCACAGACAACGGCGGCGATTCGTCCCACATTCAAATCTTCCATGGCCAATCCTATCTCATCGTAGGATTTAGGAACAAGCCCTTTGGCCGCCTTGATGGCAAAATAACCGGTGGTACCAATCTGGCCGCCGACCTTTTTTCCCTTGAGGTCGGCCAGTGTTTTTGCCGACGAAGATTTGGGAACAATCAACGCCTGGCGGACCGTATAATAGGGCTCGCTGAAATCCATCGCCTTTTTACGCTGTTCGGTAATGGAAACGGAAGAACTGATCGCGTCATATTTTCCAGTAGCCAATCCGGCAAAAATTCCATCCCAGGCAGTATTTTTAAACACCGGAGTAAATCCGACTTCTTTGCCGGCTGCTTTGAGAAAATCAATGGAAAAACCAACTATCTGTTTTTGAGCGTTGACGAACTCCATGGGCGGCCAGGTGGCGTCGGTGGCGAAAATAATTTTCGTTTCCGCCCAGGCAGAGCCGCAGAGCGTCGACAGAGCAACAAGAATCAAGACAAATTTTTTCAACATGAAAATCTCCTCAACATTAAATAGTAAGAATACCGATATGTCGGCCCGGATAACCGGACACCTGGGAGCACGCGAAACAATAATTTTCCGTGATACGCCGTTTTTTGGTTCAAATTCAAGACGTGAAAAAAGGCGCATTACTACTATGCAACCCTGTTCACAACACAGCAGTTGGAGCAAAAGGCAAATAGGATGAAATAATTATTGTTTTCCCGGGGCACCCAATGTGTCATGTACCACCCTATTGTCCAGGAGGCAATAAAAACAAGTCATCCAAGGTCCGGCAAAAGGGATTACCGGAGCGTATTGCCTGGTAACCCTTGAAGAAGTCGTCCATCTTTCACTTGACGTCCTCCACCACCAACAGGTAGAATACCGCACAAATTCATCATCCACCACCACATTCCCAGAGGATACTCATGAAGACACTCAAGACTTTACTTCTCGTTACCTTTGCCATAGCAGCGCTCACCCTTACCGCCGGCTGCGGCAAAAAACCGGTGCCGGCCTACTCTTCTCAGGCAGGGAATAATGCCCCGGAGGGCAAGGAACTGGCTTCGGGAAAACAGGGATCGATCAGTGAAGAAAACATGTCCGGTGAAGAATCGCTGGATGCAAGCGGACAAAATCTCGGTAGTCTCGGGGTGAACGGTGACCAGAACTCCGAGGAGTACAAAAAGGCCCATGGTCGTTCTTCCATTGAAATGCAGCCCGTCTATTTCGATTTTGATCAGGCCTCCATCCGCAGCGATCAGGCTCCGCGCCTGGAACATGACGCCGATTACCTGAAAAATAACCTTTCCCGCAAGCTGGTCATTGAGGGAAACACCGATGAACGCGGCACCAATGAATATAATCTTGCTCTTGGTGAGCGCAGAGCCCTTAATGCCAAAACCTATCTCGTAGAACTTGGGATCGACGGCTCGCGGATACGTACCGTCAGTTACGGTGATGAACGCCCGCTATTCCCCGGCCACACAGAGGAAGACTGGGCCCAGAACCGGCGGGATGATTTCGTCCTGGAATAAGGGCTGCTGTTTCCCCGCTTCTTCCTACCGTCTCAAAACATCACCCCGGAAACAGATTCCCTGTTTCCGGGGTTTCTCTCCCCCTCCGCAGATTGATAAAATATCCCACTTCTTCATTTTTTCTTGACACAGGAATAATTATCAACTACTTTCGAAAAAAAATAACAGTTAACAATAAATATCAATTATGCAAAAACTACTTCGTATGACTCATCAACGGGAGATTATCCTGGATGAGATGAAAAAATGTAAAACCCATCCCACGGCGGATGAGCTTTACGAACGAATTAAAAAAAAGCTTCCCAGAATCAGTCTGGCCACAGTGTATCGTAATCTGGAGATCATGTCCGAGTCCGGGCTGATCAACAAACTCGAAATCAGCGGGCGCCAGAAACGATTTGACTGGGAACTGCAGCAGCATGATCATATTTATTGTGTGCAATGCCACAGGGTAGATAACATCGATCTTGTGGAAAAGAAAAATATCCCCTTACCCGAACAAGAAAATCATGGCTATATTGTGTCCGGATGCCGGGTTGAGTTTTATGGTATCTGTCCAAAATGCCAATCATTACTTCTACGAACAAAGAAAAGGAAAGGAAAAAAAATGGCATGTAAATCAAAATGTGGAAGCAAAGGACTCAGTGATAAGCAACGCACGGTGCTGGAGGCAATGGCAAAGTGCGAGCAAGCCTGCGGCAGCAAGGATATTGCCGCTGCAACGGGTCTGGAACCCAAACAGGTAAGCTGCCAGATCACGGCTCTCAAGAAAAAAGGTTTCGTCGAGAGCCCGATCAGGTGCAAATATTCCATCACCGGCGACGGCAAGTCAGCCATTGTTTAGGAGAATGAACCAATGGCGACACTAACCGGAACCCAGACTGAAGTAAATATCCTGGCAGCCTTTGCCGGGGAATCTCAGGCCAGAAACCGCTATTCTTTTGCCGCCAAAAAGGCAAAAAAAGAGGGCCTGGTTCAAATTGCGGCAATCTTTGAACGAACCGCCGAGCAGGAACGGGCGCATGCAAAAACTCTGTTCAACCTCCTGGAAGGAGGTGAGGTTGAAGTACGAGCCTCATTTCCCGCCGGAGCCATCGGCACTACCATGGAGAACCTTGAGGCCGCCGCAGCCGGGGAAGAACATGAGTACAAAGAGATGTATCCTGAATTTTCCGCCACGGCAAAGGAAGAAGGATTTCCCGTTATAGCTGCCGTTTTCAGCGCAATTGCCAAAGCGGAACACCAGCACGCCAGACAATACAGAGCCTTTATTGATAACCTGAAGGAAGGACGTACCTTCAAGCGCGATGACACCGTTATCTGGTATTGCCGTAAATGCGGGTATGTCCACGAGGGAAACAAACCGCCGAAAAAATGTCCGGCCTGTGCTCATCCACAGGGGTATTTCGAGCTCCTTGCCGAAAACTGGTAAATACCTACAACCGCTTTCCCATCCGGAAACAAATTGCCCACACGGGAAAGCATGAAAACAAACCTAACTTTACTATCACATTACGGGAGATTACATCCAATGAGCACATTAGTCACCAAACAGGCACCGGATTTTACCGCAACGGCCGTCATGCCGGATAATTCGATGAAAGACGATTTCAAACTGTCGGATTATCGCGGAAAATACGTCATCCTGTTCTTTTATCCCCTTGATTTCACCTTTGTCTGTCCGTCCGAGATCATTGCCTTCGACAAAAACCTCGATAAATTCAAACAGCGAAACTGCGAAGTCATCGGCGCATCCATTGACTCACAGTTTTCCCACTGGGCCTGGAAGAATACCCCGATCAACGAGGGAGGAATCGGCGATATTCAGTACCCCTTGGTTGCCGACCTGGACAAAAAAATATCCCGCCAATACGGCGTACTTCTCGACATGGGCGTTGCCCTGCGCGGCACCTTCCTGATCGACCAGGAGGGCATCGTCCGGCATGCGGTCATCAATGACCTTCCGCTTGGCCGTTCTATTGACGAGGCCCTGCGCATGGTGGATGCTCTCACGTTTCATGAAGAGCATGGTGACGTCTGTCCCGCTAACTGGCATCAGGGCGAGGATGCCATGACCCCAACCGCCGAAGGTGTCGCCGATTATCTTGCCAAACATGTTGACTGATCATTACAATGTAGTTTGCCATGGGACTCGCCCGTGGCAAGGAAGAAGCCACCTTTTTTAGGCTACCTTGAAAAATTGTATTTTCGCCCAACCTCGGCGTTATGCGAAAAATTTTATCCTCGAAATATTACCTATATGCCTGTGGTAAAATTTTTCGCATGCCTTGATCTTGAACGAAAATCCTAATTTTTCAATGCACCCTTTACTCAATCAGGAGATCACATCATGACCAACAAAAACGAAATCTATAAATGCCCTCTTTGCGGAAACATCGTTGAAGTCCTGCACACAGGTGCCGGTGAACTGGTCTGCTGCGGCCAGCCCATGGACCTTATGGCTGAAAACACCGTCGATGCCGCCCAGGAAAAACATGTCCCCGTGATCACCAAGGTGGACAACGGCTACAAGGTCAATGTCGGTTCCGTTCCCCACCCGATGGAAGAAAAACACTGGATTGAGTGGATTGAGCTGGTTGCCGACGGCAAGGTCTACCGTCAGAACCTTTCCCCGGGCGATGCTCCGGAGGCAACTTTCTGTATCGAGGCATCGGAAGTCACGGCTCGGGAGTACTGTAACCTGCATGGCCACTGGAAATCATGATCAACGCCGGCCCTGAGCCGATTAAACCGTCTTGGCTGATTCATTGTCGTTCCTGTGCAATCAACTATTGCCGCAGGGAACGACAATAATTAAATGCACGAAACCAGGAGATCCATGTATGGCCGATCCCGAAGAGATGTATCAGTGTCAGACCCCGAATTGTGGGTATATTTATAATCCCGACAAGGGCGAACGAAAGGGAAAAATTAAAAAAGGGACCGCCTTTGTCGATCTACCGGATGAATGGCGCTGTCCCGTTTGCGGTGCGACAAAAGCCGCCTTTAAACCACTTGCCGGTCCCGGTTCGGTCCGGGAAGACAATGCATGATATTTATTTAAATTTTTGGAGGATGAATAGTGAAAAAGTATAGATGTCTCGTCTGTGGGTATGAGTATGATCCGGAGGTCGGTGATCCGGCAAACGGCGTCGAACCGGGCACATCGTTTGACGATATACCTGATGACTGGGTCTGTCCCGTCTGCGGCGCCGACAAAGACGAATTTGAAGAGATTTAACTGCAATTCCGGCAATCAATCCATTGGTTGCCGGATTACTCCGATTACGGAAAGGCAAACAGGCCGAACCTGCTTTTCTTTCCATACCCGGAATGTTTAACCCATAGGAGAAATACCCCATGAAAAAAACGGTACTCTTTGCCTTTCGCGGCGACCCGATGTGTTTTATCCATGTCCTGCTCAACGGTCTTGATTGTGCCGACAGGGGAATGGAAGGAAAAATCATCATTGAAGGGGAGGCGGTCAAACTTGTTCCTGAAATGAACAAACCCGATCATTTTCTCAACCAACTCTTTAAAAAAGCACGAGAGCAGGGAATTATCGTCGGCGCCTGCAGGGCCTGTTCCAACAAGCTCGGCGTTGCCCAGGCCGTTACCGATACCGGTGTTGAACTTATCGGTGACATGTCGGGCCATCCCGCCATGTCGGAATACATCGACAAGGGATATAGAATTATCACCTTCTGATTGAACAAACCGACAAGTCCATCATCAGGATGAATCGGTACCCCGCCGGTTCACCATCACCCCGGATTGGCCCACCCTTGTCTTGCCGGGCCCCTATCCACCTATCATTTATTTTCCCACTGGGGGAATCAAGAACGTAGAGAACAAGGAGGAAACAAGTGAAACCGATTGAACTTGCGAAAAATGTCTATTGGGTCGGTGCCATAGACTGGCTTACCCGTGACTTCCACGGATACTCAACCAACCGTGGAACGACCTATAATGCCTACCTGATCATTGACGAAAAAGTCACCCTCATTGACACGGTGAAAAAGCCGTATCGCAATGAACTCATGCACCATATCCGCAGTATTATTGATCCCGCCAAAATTGATTACATCGTTGTCAACCACGTTGAAATGGATCATTCCGGTTCTCTGCCCGAGGTGGTTAAAGAGATCAATCCTGAAAAAATTATCTGTTCCAAAATGGGACAAAAGGCACTGCTCAAACATTTCCACCAGGAAGACTGGCCCTATCATGTCGTCAGCCCTGGTGAAGAATTGAGTCTTGGCGAAAAGACTCTCAGCTTTCTGGAAACGCGAATGCTGCACTGGCCGGATTCCATGTTTACCTATGTCAAAGAAGACCAGATTCTCTTTTCCAGTGATGCTTTCGGCGAGCATCTTGCCACCAGTGAACGGTTTGATGATGAGGTCAACCTTGACGTCCTGATGCACGAGTCGACCAAGTATTATGCCAATATCCTTACCCTCTACTCGCCGCTGGTGAAAAAACTACTGGCCAAGGTGGCGGAGATGGACCTTCCCATCAAGATGATCGCCCCGGACCACGGCGTTGTCTGGCGCTCGCATATCGATAAAATTCTCGAGGCCTACGGCCGCTGGTGCGTACACGAGGGCAAGGGTAACGCCCTGATAATCTACGATACCATGTGGGATTCCACCCGGCTGATGGCCAAGGGAATTGCCGAGGGCTTACAGGAACAGGGCATCCCCTATAAAATGATCAATCTGCAGGTCAACCATCGCAGCGACGTCATGACCGATGTGCTGGAGGCCAGCGCCATCATCCTTGGCTGTCCGACGTTAAACAACGGCATGTTGCCGCGCATGGCCGGTTTTCTAATGTACATGCGGGGACTCAGGCCGACCAACAAAATTGGGGTTGCCTTCGGCTCCTATGGCTGGTCCGGCGAGGCCGTTAAACTGATGAACAAGGCCATGACGGAAATGAAATTCACAATCTGCCATCCAGGGCTCAAGGTGCAGTATGTTCCGGAAGAAACCGATCTCACCGAATGTATACAGCTCGGTAACACCATCGGCAAAACCCTGCAGGACTTTCTGGCAGGCAAGGAGATCAATTCCGTAGAGGATATAATTTAAGCCGTCTTGTAATCATTTTACATCTGTTATGAATTCGTAAAAATCAAAATATGCGTACAGATGGCTAAGTACAAACACAGATATACTGGTAGTCGGTTGCGAATCTTCCCGGCACACACAGTAAATCGAAGTTTTTACGACGCCATCGTGGAAAACACGATCCAGGAGAATATATGAAAATAGTTGTCGATAAAAACGTTGTTGAATTTCAAACGGAAACCCCCCAGGAAACTGCAGATATGGAGACCCTGTGGCGGGTGGTGGTCGATTGTGTCCAGGACTCAAAAAAACTGGAACCCATCGGAGAATTTATTCCGACAAAATCAAATATTGCCCGTTTTGTGATCGAAAACGTTCCCGGCGGTCAGACGCATTACAGCGATGACACCGTTGAAGAGGAATGCACGGTCTACTGTGCCATTTGCAATAAATACGCCCACCTGGAGGCCGGAGATTCGGTCCCCAACTGCTGCGGCCGGGAGATGGAAAAACTCGACTAAGAAACGTACAAAAATAATTTCAACAAAAAGGGGGGATCGGCAAAAGCCGATCCCCCCTTTTTTAGGGTCACGGAATAAAATAATTATTCCATAATGCGCCGGATTTTGCTTCAGATTCAAGACGTAAAAATGGGCACATATTGATGATATGTAACCATTTTTACAACGCAGAAGCTGGAGTAAAAGACAAACAGGATGGGACAATTATTTTTTCACGGGGCCCTTAGTCCCTGTACAGTCAATCTACAAACTGGCTATT
>WGCP01000441.1 GCA_015493715.1 Desulfobulbaceae bacterium | reverse complement strand
CAAAGAGTACACTCGGTAAGATCAAACGGGCGTCGCAGGGGCGGTTCAGTATACAGCCGCGCGACAAGAATACACCCTATATCAAAAAAATCCGCATTGTTTCCACTGTGGAATATTATCTGTCGGATTAACCGACTCTACAATGACAACAAAGAACAAAGAATTGAAATCCTGGGAAGAGGGCGAGCTCAAGAAAAGTCTGGACCGTTTCCCCGAACGCAAAGAGCGGTTCACCACCCATGGCGGCCGTGAAGTGGAGCGGTTGGCGCTGCCGGAGGAGATCGACCCGAACTATCTGGACAACATCGGTTTTCCCGGCCGCTACCCCTACACCCGGGGCGTACAGCCCACCATGTACCGGGGCCGGTTGTGGACCATGCGCCAGTATGCCGGTTTCTCCACAGCCGCCGCCTCCAACGAGCGTTACCGCTACCTGCTGGATCAGGGCCAGACCGGGCTGTCCGTGGCCTTTGATCTGCCCACCCAGATCGGCTATGACTCCGATGATCCCATGTCCCTTGGCGAGGTGGGCAAGGTCGGGGTAGCCATTGACACCCTTGCCGACATGGAAACGCTTTTTGACCGTATTCCGCTCGATACCATCTCCACTTCCATGACCATCAATTCACCGGCCATGGTGCTGCTGGCCATGTATGTGGCGGTGGCGGAAAAGCAGGGTGTTGCCGGTGATAAGATCCGGGGCACCATCCAGAACGATATTTTAAAGGAATATTTTGCCCGCGGCACCTACATCTTTCCGCCCAAACCATCGCTACGGCTGATCACCAATATCTTTCAGTGGTGCGCCGACAAGGCGCCGCTGTTCAACACCATCTCCATTTCCGGCTACCATATCCGGGAGGCGGGCTCGACGGCAAGCCAGGAACTGGCCTTCACGCTTGCTAATGGGTTGACCTATGTGCAGACAGCCCTGGACGCTGGGTTGCCGCTGGATGTCTTTGCCCGGCGTCTGGCCTTTTTCTTTAACGGATCCTCCAACCTCCTGGAAGAGGTGGCCAAATTCCGGGCCGCACGCAGGCTCTGGGCCAGAATCATGAAAGAGCGGTTCGGCGCCACGGATCCTCGTTCCATGATGCTGCGCTTCCACACCCAGACTGCGGGCGCCAGCCTGACCGCCCAACAGGTGGACAATAATATCGTCCGGGTCACCATCCAGGCCCTGGCCGCTGTCCTTGGCGGCACCCAGTCGCTGCACACCAATTCCCGTGACGAGGCACTGTCCCTGCCCACCGAGGATTCCGTGCGCACAGCCCTGCGCACCCAGCAGATCATTGCCCATGAATCCGGAGTTGCCGACACCGTTGATCCTCTGGCAGGTTCTTATTATATTGAACAGTTGACCGACACCATTGAGCAGGAAGCGGTTGAGCTTATTGAGCAGATAGATGCGGCCGGCGGGGTGGTCGCCTGTATCGAAAACGGTTTTATTGCCGCCCAGATCGAAGATGCAGCATATCAGTATCAGCAGGAGGTGGAAAAGGGCGAGCGCATCATTGTCGGGGTGAACAAATTTCAGGTGGAAGAGGAGGCCGTTGTGCCGGTCCTGCGGGTTGATCCGAAGGTGGAAGATGAACAGGTCGACCGGCTGAAAAAAATTAAACAGGAGCGGAACAATCAGGAGGTGGAAAAAGCCCTGTCCGCGCTTGAGCAGGCCACCCTCGGCGATGCAAATCTGATGGAACCGGTACTGGCCGCTGTCCGGGCCTATGGCAGCCTTGGCGAGATCTGTAATGTTCTGCGCAAGGTATTTGGCGAATATCGGGGGCGGCAATGGTAGAGGAGATAGCCTATCGCCGGGCAGGTGAGGCGGATATTGATGTTCTCGCCGGCCACCACCGGCGCATGTTTGAAGAGATGCGCGCCACAACAGGTTTGTCCCTGCAGTCAACATGCTGTGGGCCGGAGTGCGGGACCACAAAACCTCTTGCACAGATCACCCGGCCTGCGGATTTTGAAGGCCTTGAACGGGCGCAGCGGGAAAAACTTGCCCTCCAGATACCAGACGGTACCTGTATTGCCTGGATTGCTGATTACAACGCCAAACCGGTCGGTTCCGGTGGACTGTCGATTTTGCAGACCGTCCCCGTGCCGGAAGATCCTTCCGCAAGCATAGGCTTTGTCCATTCCATTTTTGTTCAGCCCTCCATGCGGCGGCAGGGGATTGCCTCAGCGCTCATTGATCTGCTGCTGGATCATTGCCGGGAAGTCGGCATTACCCGGGTTCAACTCAACAGCAGCGAGTCCGGCCGGGAGGTCTATGCCAAAAAAGGATTCCAGTCGCTTGAGCAGGTGATGATCCGCTGGCTGTAATTCTGCTTCTATTTTGTGGTATGACTATAACCTAAATCCTCCAGTTGTCCGGCATTCGAATGCCGAGACAGGCACATCTACTGTGTCGGCTTCACGAATTTCGTGCTCGATGTACAGGCAGTACACCTGTGCCGAAATTCGTGTTCCTCCTTGTATCTGCACCTGTCTCAACGTTCTCTGTGCACGAACAACTACAGGATTTAGGTATAAACAAGAAACTGTCATCGTTTGTCTGTCATCCACGAATGTTGTACGTCATCCTCGAAATCTGTAGTTGGGGACGGGGATCCAGGTAAATGCCTGTTCATAAGACGTATGCTGGATTTCCGACAAAAAGACTACGGAAATGACGAGTTGTGGGTCGACCACGGAAATGACGAGTTGAGGGTAGACTGCGGGTATGAATGAAAAGAAGAAAATGTGACAAAACAGGATTCTTAGAAAATTCAACAATTTTTTTCATAATTATCAGGGAGTGCAAGGATGACGGATCGGGAAAAAATGGCGGATCGGGCCGCTGAGTTGTTTTTGGAAAAAATGCATTGAAGTCAGGCCATCCTCGGCGCGTGCGCCGAGCTGTTCCGTGACGAACCACCCTCTGATGAGTTGATTGCGGCTATGGCCCCCTTTGGTGGCGGCATGGGCTCAAGCGGTTGGCTTTGCGGCACCCTTTCCGGGGCGCTTGCCGTTATCGGCTATACCCTCGGTAAAACCGAGGCCAATGGGCGTGACCATAAATTAATGTGGAAACTCAGCAATAAATTGGTCACCCGATTTGATGAGATTTGCAAGCCTTACGGCGGCACCAACTGTGCCAATATTGCACAGGTAAACTGGCAAAATAAAGTTGCTGTCCTGAATTTTTATAAAAATCCCAAGAGTACCAGGCAAAACTGTGTGCAGGTCATCCGGGAAACGAGTAACTTGTTGTATGATCTGATTACGGAGCATTTCCCCGAAAAGGATTGAGAGGCAAGGATATGAGGCTGTGCTTGAACTAGAGTTTTTTTTAAAATTCATTTTTTTGCATATACTTGAATAGTTACAGAAAATGTTAAAAAAAATTGATCACATAGGAATTGCCGTCCATTCCATTGATGCGGCCCGATCTTTTTATGAAGATGGCCTGGGGCTTACCTGTAGCCGGGTCGAAGAGATCGCAAGTCAAAAGGTGCGGACCGCTTTTTTTACCTTGGGCGAGACCCATATTGAACTTCTGGAACCCACGGCTCCGGACAGCCCGGTGGCAAAGTTTCTGGAAGAACGGGGAGAGGGGATTCATCATATCGCTTACCAAAGCGACAACCTGGAAGACCAGCTGCAACAGGCAAAGGACAATGGTTGTCGTTTGATTCATGAAAAGCCCATAACCGGAGCCGGAGGAAAACAGGTGGCCTTTCTTCATCCCCGGTCCACGTTTGGCGTTTTGACGGAACTCTGCGGCAACTCTTCTTTAAAATAAAGAAACCATGCATAATATAGATATAATACAGCGTCTCGAGGCCAAACGGGAGGCTGCCCGGCTCGGCGGCGGCGCCACTCGTATCGCCCGGCAGCATGAACGGGGCAAGCTCACTGCCCGGGAGCGGATAGAACTGTTTCTGGATCAGGGCAGCTTTGAAGAATGGGATATGTTTGTCGAACATGGCTGCGTTGAGTTTGACATGGAAAAACAAAAGATCCCCGGCGATGGTGTTGTTATCGGTTATGGAACGGTTTGCGGGCGACTGGTTTTTGTGTTCAGCCAGGATTTCACCGTATTCGGCGGCTCTCTTTCAGCAGCCCATGCCGAGAAGATCTGCAAAATCATGGATCATGCCATGAAGCAGGGCGCGCCGGTCATTGGTCTCAATGACTCGGGCGGCGCCCGTATCCAGGAAGGAGTTGAGGCTTTGGCCGGGTATGCCGATGTTTTTCAGCGCAACGTCCTGGCTTCGGGGGTGGTTCCCCAGATTTCCATGATTATGGGTCCCTGTGCCGGAGGTGCCGTCTATTCACCGGCCATGACTGATTTTATCTTCATGGTCAAAGATACCTCGTATATGTTTGTTACGGGGCCCGAAGTTGTGAAAACAGTAACCCATGAGGAGGTCAGCGCCGAAGAACTTGGCGGGGCCATGACCCATACCGGGCGCTCCGGGGTAGCGGATCTGGCCTTTGCCAACGATGTGGAAGCCCTGCTGATGCTGCGCCGGTTTGTCAATTTTCTCCCGGCAAACAACAGGGAAAAACCACCGGTCTGGCCATGTAATGATCCTGCAATACGCCTGGAAAAATCACTTGATACCCTTGTTCCCCGTGATCAGAACAAACCCTATGACATGAAGGAATTGATTGTCAAGGTGGTGGATGAGAAGGATTTTTTCGAATTGCAGCCTGACTATGCGGCCAACATTATTATCGGTTTTGGTCGTATGCAGGGCTCTACCATCGGTATTGTCGCCAATCAGCCCATGGTGCTTGCCGGTTGTCTTGATATTGCCTCGGCTCGTAAGGCAGGTCGTTTTGTCCGCTTCTGCGATGCCTTTAACATCCCCATCGTCACCTTTGTTGATGTGCCCGGTTTCCTGCCCGGCACCAGTCAGGAATACGGCGGTATTATCAAGCATGGCGCCAAGCTGCTCTATGCCTTTGCCGAGGCCACGGTACCCAAGATAACCCTGATCACCCGTAAGGCCTATGGCGGCGCCTATGACGTGATGAGCTCCAAGCATCTGCGCGGCGATGTCAACTTTGCCTGGCCCACCGCAGAGATTGCGGTCATGGGACCCAAGGGAGCGGTTGAAATTATCTTTCGTCGGGAGAGCGGTGATGCAGATAAACTTAAACGGCGCACCGATGAATATACCGACCGCTTTGCCAACCCCTTTGTTGCCGGTAGCTGTGGCTTTATCGATGATGTCATTCTGCCGCGGAATACCCGCACTCGTATCTGTCGCTCCCTGGCCATGCTGCGGGGAAAAAATCTTGAAAATCCCTGGCGCAAGCATGGAAATATTCCTTTGTAGAACTGATTATGTTTAGAAAAATATTGATTGCCAACCGTGGCGAAATCGCCTGCCGGATTATACGTACGGCCCAGGCCATGGGCATTGGTACCGTTGCCGTCTATTCTGATGCTGATCGCAATGGGCTACATGTGCAGATGGCCGATGAAGCCGTGTATATCGGCAGTGATCCCGCAGCCGAAAGTTACTTGCGCATCGACACCATTATTAAAGCCTGCCGCACCACTAATGCCGAAGCCGTCCATCCCGGCTATGGATTTCTGTCGGAAAACGCAGAGTTCTGCAGGCGTCTTGCCGAGGAAAATATCGTTTTTATCGGGCCGCCTACAGAGGCCATCACGGCCATGGGCGATAAGATGACCTCAAAGCGAATTGCCGCCGAGGCAGGGGTGAACTGCATTCCCGGCTATGACGGAATCCTTCGGGATGTCGACCATGCCGTCCGGGTGGCGGCTGAAATTGGTTATCCGGTTATGCTTAAGGCCACAGCGGGCGGCGGCGGCAAGGGCATGCGCATCGCCCGTAATGAAGAAGAGTGTCGTCGGGGCTTTGAGCGGGCAGCCAGCGAAGCTCGTTCAAGTTT
>WGCP01000440.1 GCA_015493715.1 Desulfobulbaceae bacterium | reverse complement strand
TTCTCCGTCCTCTGATTTTAAGATAAAAAAATACACATTTCTCCTCTTTGCGCTCGTAGCTCAGCTGGATAGAGCACCGGCCTTCGAAGCCGGGTGCCGCAGGTTCGAATCCTGCCGGGCGCACCATTTTTCCATCCAAAATCATGCTGTTACTCATAAGCCGTCAGGTGCCATGAATTCAGAGGTTTACCTGTATGGTTGCGCCTGTACAAATCAAGGGGATCTGTGTCGACCTACACTTCCCGGTTAAATGAAAATACACAATTACATGGCCTGTGTGCAAAGGCTGTTACTCTTCCCTTCCTGACAACGTCTCAATCCTGACTCCCCCGACACTTCGTCGACAAAAGGCAATGATCGACATTTTTGTCGAACCCTGCCGGTAATTGTCGCTTTTAAGGGGCATACTTTTATCAAAACAATAAAACCGACCCACGGAATCGAAAAATAACAAAAGAGATATCAACAAATTAAAAGAAGTAACCTAAAAAACAAACCGGTTCTGCATCAAACCGGTTTCGCTCTTCATTATGGCATGATATCTGCATATCGTCTGACTGAGAAAAATGGACTGTTATTAAAAAATAATCAAAACACCAGCCTATTAAGGTTTAATATGAAAATGAGAACGATCGTCTCTATGACTCTGTTTATTTCTTTTATTCTTCTGGTTGTGACCAGCATCATTCTCTATATTGTTCCCCATGGCCGGGTTGCGTACTGGTCGAACTGGCACCTGTGGGGTTTATCAAAAAATCAGTGGGGAGACCTGCATATCAACCTTGGTTTTCTTTTTCTCTTCACCGGTATTTTACATATATATTTTAATTGGAGGCCTCTGCTGGCAGCCATGAAGAGCAGGGCCAGACAGGTTATTGTTTTTACTCCACACTTCAATATTGCTTTGATTCTGACCTTGCTGGTCTGCATAGGCACAGTGCTTAAAGTGCCACCCATGAGTACGATTATTAACCTGGCAGAAAGCATCAAGGACCAGGCTGCGGAAAAATATGGAGAACCGCCCTATGGTCATGCCGAACTTTCTTCACTCAAGCTTTTTGCCCGCCGTCTGGGACTTGATATGAATATGGCCATGACGCTCCTGAAGCAAAAAAATATATCTTTCAGCGGGCCTGATCAGACAATTCTTGACATTGCCGAAGAAAATCACCTCACCCCCAAACAGGTGTATGAAATCATAAAGCCGGCTCTTCAATCGTCCCGACAAAAAAAAGGGTTGCCCGACATACCACCGCCGGGCTTTGGCCATCGCAGCCTTGCTGATATCTGCACGCAATACCATCTTGACATGCCGAAAATTCTTCAGAGCCTCGCCCTGAAGAAAATCATAGCCTCCCCAAAACAGACCATAAAGGAAATTGCAGCCGCAAATGATACAGACCCCCGTGTCATCTTTACGGCGCTTCATGATATATGCAATCGATAATCAGTTGACGTTGTGAGCAACAGACTCCTTGTTCTTGCTGTATTCTCCATGCTTATGATTTCCGCTCATGTTCATGCGGAAATGATTCAGGGGCAGGTCACCTCCCTTGAACAGAAAGAGGATATGGTTATTCTTCATATTCATCAAAATGATGCCGCGCCTGACGAGGAGCTTACCGTTCAGGCCGCTGCTCCCCTGCCTCCCTGCATCCGGAAGGGGAATGTCATCCGGGCATGGGGAGACTTTTCTCAAGATAAAAAAATATTCACCGCCACCGATATTCGGGGGCCGGGGCCAAGATTCACTGCAGATACCACCGGCGCCCGATCACGACTGCACCATTTTTCCTCCCGCAGGGGATCGGGCGGCAGTCACCATCATCGACCATATAAACGACGCCACAAGCAGCGAAGAAGACACAGGAGGTAATCCCGGTTGTGCAACAGTTCACCTACTTGACCCATCCTTCCAGGCTGCCTTCCTGGATGGCCAATCTCTTCTTTTTCGGTCTGCTTATTGCCATTGTGCTTGCTGTCTTTTTGTGGCAATTGCATCTGGTTGACAAATCGCTGCAGCACAATGCCCTGGAGCGCTCCCGGCTGGTTACAGGTGTCATAGAGGCAAATCTGCGCAATGCCGAGCTGGCCTCGGACACTATTAACGAGATTATCACAGGTTTTTTGGATGAAAAGGCCCATTTTATCGATTATCTCGATTCCATAGAACCCCTCCATACCAAAGAGCTTGCAGCATTATGCGACCAGACCAACCTTGTGGGCGTCACCCTTGTCCGGCCTTCGGGCAAAGTCATTTCCACGCCCGATAACTGGCTGACAAGCGTTCCGGATTGCAGGGAATCGACCAGTAATGTTCAATACGACAAGAACCACAAAACAAGCTATCTCGTCCATCCTGCCAACCATGCTGCCGGTTACCTTACCTGTGTCATTATTGGAATTGATGCTGCCGGGATCATTGAGCTGCAAAAAAAAACCAGCCTACCTGAACTGTTACAAATACTCAGCTCCCTGCCCGGCATAAATTATATCAGGATTGCCGGGGCAAAAGAGAAATCTCCGGACAACCAGCCCCAGGTCAAACTGATCAGCAAGGATGGGATGGTCACAGCCGAGACCAGAATGCCCATGGCAACCGGTACCCTGGTCGTTGGTCTGGATGCAAAACGATTTATCCGGCGTCGCAACGACCTACGGCGACAATTTATCTTTTTCGGCTGTCTGTTGACAGGGGTGGGCCTGTTCTTTTCCTGGATTCTGTATCGTTATCAGAGACGAGATCTTGCACGCACACGAAATTTTGAACGGATAATGGCCAAAGAACATGAATCGGCCTCTCTGGGACGGGCCACGGCAACCATTGCCCATGAGGTGCGCAACCCGCTTAATGCCATAAACATGGGCCTGCAGCGCCTGCAGATGGAGGCGGACACCCTGAATGCGGAGGAACACGAACTCATCAATGCCATGCTGGAAGCGGTGACAAGAACAGGCACCATAGTTACCGAGCTGCAACGGTTCACCAGGGATCTTCATCCTGACAAACAACCCCTGGAACTTAAGTCCCTTGTCCGGCAACAGATTGCTTTGTACCGCCCTGTCTGCCAAGAACAGGGAATTGAGATTGATGCCGACCTGCAGGATGAGGGATGGATAGAAGGCGACAGGGAACTGCTTTCAGAACTGGTGGAAAATCTGCTCAAAAATGGGGTGGAGGCGCAACCGGACGGCGGCATGATCATCATCCGGCTCCACAGGGACAACGGGCGCATGGTTCTTGTCATCTCCAATCCCGGCTTAAACGTGGCAGCTGAGGATATCCATCGCATCGGCGATCCCTATTTCAGCACCAAGGTCCGTGGCAGTGGGCTGGGATTGGCCCTGTGCCGGCGCATTGTCGAAGCACACCAGGGGACGATGCATATACAACCCGATGCCGCCGGCAAACACTTTATCATCCAGGTGAAACTTTCTGTAATGGAGAATTTCTGTAATAGAGAAAGGAAAAGGGGAAGGATATGAACATCCTGATCGTTGATGACGAGGCTGCCCAGCGCGATATCCTCGCAGGCTTTCTCGAAAAACAGGGCTACGCCATACTGACCGCCCAAAATGGCCGGGAAGCACTGGATATTTTCATGGATCATCCTGTTGATCTGGTTCTGCTCGATCACCGCATGCCGGACATGAATGGTACAGAGGTGCTGGCAGAAATCAAGAAGATCAACCCCATGGTCAGGGCCATCATGATCACCGCTTTCGGCAGTGTCGACACCGCTGTTCAGATCATGCAGATTGGCGCCGATGATTTCATGGAAAAGCCGGTCAACTTGAAAAGGCTGCTCGACAAGCTCCGGCAGCTCGATGAAAAGATCTGCATTGAACAGGATATCGGCCGGATAGATGAAGCCATTGACACGGCCCGGCTTCCTGTCCGGATGATCGGAGAAAGCGCTGCCATGAAAAAGCTGCTCTCTCTTGTCGTGCGGGCAGCGCCCACGCCCTGGACGATTCTCATTCGCGGCGAAACCGGTACCGGCAAGGAGTTGATTGCCCGGCTCATCCATCAGTTAAGCCAAAGAAAAGATGGCCCGTTTATCGAGCTCAACTGCGCTGCCGTGCCGGAGAGCCTTTTTGAATCAGAGCTATTCGGCCATGAGAAAGGAGCTTTTACCGGTGCAGAGGCAAGAAGAAGAGGCGTTTTTGAACAGGCAAACGGCGGCACCCTGCTGCTCGATGAAGCCGGAGAACTTCCCCTGGCAATGCAAGCCAAATTGTTGCGGACCCTGCAGGAAAATACCATAACCCGTGTCGGCGGGGAGCGCCCCTTTCCCGTTGACCTGCGCATCATTGCCGCTACCAATCGTGATCTCAAAAAGATGGTGGGCAGGGGAGAGTTTCGTGAAGATCTCTACTTCCGGCTCAATGTCATTGAACTGGAAATTCCTCCCCTGCGGCAACGCAAGGAGGATATACCGGCCCTGGTAGATTTTTTCCTGGCCAAGTACAAAAGCGATGCCGTATTCACCAAAGATGCCCTCCGGCAACTGGGCAAATATTCTTTTCCCGGTAATGTCCGGGAACTGGAACATATTATCCAGCGGACCGTTACCCTTGCCCGGAGTTCCGTTATCAGGCCGCATGACCTTCCTCCTGAAATACGAAATGTGCGAGTAACCAGTGAACCCGGCAACCTGAATCAGCGGCTCGCTGAAGTTGAACGGCAGATGCTGCTCGAGGCCCTGGAGGCAAACAACTGGGTCCAGACCAGGGCGGCGGAAACCCTTGGCATCAGCGAACGGGTATTGCGGTATAAAATGGCCAAAGCCGGCATCATGAAAAACCAGGGTTGAAAAATATCCTGTTGTTCATATCTATCCTGCACAAACAGGAGTAAATCGACATTTTTTTCTGCCATCCGACAAAGATGTCGAGCATTCACACCTGAACAACCTCACCATTACACAAACTAACCATCCGAAATAAAAGAATAAATAATTATACTTCCTTTCCGGCACGCTGCATGCTTTAGACAGGGCAAATAAACGATTTTTACAATCGTTGCCTGTCGTCGGGACTATATGATAAACGGCGGCGCCATCACTTCTTTTTCCTGTTCAAGCCATGGAAACAAATGGGTACCCATGTGACAACATCCTGCAGGAATGGTTTCATGGCCGCAAATCAGAACAAAGAGGCGTTTGGAGTTGCCGGGTGTAAAGAGTCCCGGCAAACCTTGAAAAATTTGTTTTTTTGTCGGCGATGTTGTTTGCCCGTCGGGTGAGCAACGCAAACCGTCGTCAAAAAATTTTTCACGGTAATTCATTACTCATTTTTTATAGGAGGATAGTTTGATGAAACATACAACCGCAGCAGCCGTAGCCATTACCGCCTTTTCATTTCTTGGTCTGTTAACATTGCCGATGGATGCCAACGCCGGACGTTTCCGTGGCGGCAATATGGTCCAGTCCAATGTCGCCGCCCAGACCCAGACCGGGGCCATGTACCGACATCAGGGACAACAGGGGCCCGGCATCGGCTTTGTTGATGCCGACGGTGACGGCATCAATGATAATTTTGTCGATGCCGATGGCGATGGCATCTGTGACAACACCGGCCTGCCCGTTGGCGTGCGTCCAGGTGCCGGCATGGGTCAGGGACAGGGCGTTGGCTTTGTCGATACCGATGGTGACGGCATTAATGATAATTTCATCGATGCTAATGGCGATGGCATCTGTGATCTTCGGCAATAATTTCTAAACGTTTTCCCTTTGTTGCCGGTCAAAAACCGACCTGGCAAACAACTGGTACACAACCAGAAGGCGGGGACATACCCGGCTTCTGGTTGTATTACTCTCCTCTGCACTCCCACTCTCCCATTTTTCCAACACAACGATTGCCATGAAAACCACCATTGCACAGTCCCGTCTTCTTACCCATTTCTACTGGTTGATTATTTTTTCCTGGTTGACGGCCTTGCCGGTATATGCAGAAACCTCGGTCTCCCAAAACAATGACACCGCATCCACTGAGACTGAAAACAGCCTGATGCAGCAGATCAAACTTTTTTTCCACTTAGGTGATACAACCAATGAATTAAACATGGAAGAAAGCGGAATCAACGGCCTTGGCGATACTGCCGGTCAGTCCGTGGGCAGAAAGCAGCTTCTGCGGCTCAAAGAGGATTACCGGAAAAAGATAGAAAATAGTCCGGACAACGATGGGCTCTGGGCCGGGCTTGGCAGTATCCTTGAAACCCTGGGTAATGATGACCAGGCCATGGCCGCCTACGAAAAGGCCATCCAGCTTAACCCGGACAACCTGCCGGCCAGGCAGGGCATGAGCAGAATCAGGAGTTCACGTCGGGTGTTGGCCCGTGTTTATTATTATTTTCAACACGAAAAAGAATATGCGCCAACCATTGAGCATGATCTCGCCACCTGGGAAGAACAGGCAGTGACCGCGCAGGTGAGTAAGTCCTGGGGACATGGCAAATCCATTGGAATCGGCTGGCTTGAGGGCACCATTTATCAAAAAAATGAACTGTATGGAGATGTTGATTTTTCCCTCAAACGGCAGGCACCTTTTTTTCAGTTTTCCTGGCCTCTCCTCGACAACCTTGCCATGGCATTGCGTATAAGGGACGAAAAATTTACCAACAATGACAATTCCGGCTATTACAAAGTTAACGGCAGTGAACACATCATGACCGGCTACCTGGCCCTTTCCTACAGGGGAAGCGGCTTCTGGGCTGATATGAATTACTCACGGGAACGGGAACCTGATCCTGTCTATGATACTGCCGATCAACGCTCAGCCCTGAACATCGAGGTCAAACAGCTCAGTGGAATATCCGGAGGTTATGGTTTCGCCGACAACTGGGAAATCGGCTCCAGTCTCTATTATGAACAGTATGGGTCCACCCGCAAGGATCAATGGAACCCCAACATCCAGCTCAGTCACTGGTTTTCCGGCCTCCCCGGCGCAAGGATCAGTCTCGGGTATGGATACTATACCGATGAACATGAAAATATCGTCAATATGACATCAAGTTACCAGTGGAACCCCCTGGAACGTTTGCAGCTCAGGGTTGAGTATCAGCTCGAGTATTCCGGCAATGAAGATTCCTGGCTTAATCAGGGCGATATAGTGATGAGCTGGAAAATAGTGGACCGCCTCTCTCTGGTCGTTCGCACTGATTACAGCCGGGAATATGGTGGTGACGAGGATAACAACTTTTATACGCAGGCCTCCCTTAACTGGGCCTTTTTTTAATTGTATCCCGGATCATGTCTTTAAAAATAACTCGACAAATATGTCGAAAACCGTCAAAAATGTCGGCCTCCGACAAACAGCACATTCCACAACATACTGAAACTACATCCAGAAATAAAAAAACTACGTATGGCATGCATAATGCTTTGTATAAGAAAACAAATTACAATCAACATAACTGCCATGGAGGTTTTTCATTATGCGTAATTTACAAACAATACCAGCCATTGCCGGCATCGTCCTGAGCTGCACCATTCTCTTACCTCTCCCCCATTCGGCCCATGCTTATGGGCGGGGGAACAACGGCGGACAACAGCGTGGCCTGTCAACCACGATTGCCGCTCTTCCCTTGCAGGACTTGAGCACAGAGGAAGAGGTAGGGCTTGTAAAAATGCGGGAGGAAGAAAAGCTCGCCCGAGATGTGTACCAGGTGCTCTATCAACAGTGGGGGCACCAGGTTTTTGCAAACATTTCCCAGAGTGAACAGCGGCACATGGATGCCGTCAAGGCCCTTCTTGATAAGTACAACCTGGTTGACCCGGTCACAGACTCACGGGTTGGCGTTTTTACCGCCCCCGAGATGCAGACATTATATGATTCATTAATCACTCAAGGCCGCAACTCCCTTGTTGCCGCGTTCCACGTCGGCGCAACAATCGAGGATCTTGATATTAAGGATTTATATGAGTTACTGGAAAAAACCGACAACGACGATATCAAGATGGTGTATGAAAATTTGTCCAGGGGGTCACGCAACCACCTGCGGGCCTTTACCACCCAACTCTCACTGAACGGCCAAAGCTATGAAGCCCAGTTCCTCACTCAGGAACAGATTGATGATATTATCACCTCACCCATGGAAAGAGGTGGTAATGGCGGGCATGGCAGGGGCAGCGGAAATGGACGCAGAGTGAGATCTCCTGCAATGACAGGAAGCAGATATCTGCTTCAAAAATAAAGAATATTTCGTGCAAAGCCTGTCTGCAATACCACGGGGAAAACGGCCCGATACACTGTTAACCGCATCAGGTTTTTCACAAAACATCTCGTAACTGAGCCCAGGACATGCAATTACCTCGAACAACCACGGAATTTGTAAGCGGTTGCAGGGTGCCCTGTAACCGCCTACCATCCATCCGGGGCAAGCGTCCAGTCCATGCTGTGAAATATTTTTTTGACAGAATTTGTTTTCGGTATTATAGTTAAACAAACGTTTAATTAATCAAAGCTCAACAGAGAATAAAAATCGTTATGCACGGGAAACAAACATCAAAAGAGTCTAAAAAACGTATTTTACAGTCAGCAGTGAAACTGTTTGCCAGGCAGGGCTATGGCAACACCGGACTTCGGGAACTCTCGAAGGAGGCTGGTGTCAACCTGGCCATGATCAACTATTTTTTCGGATCAAAAAAGGCCCTGCTGAAAGAAATTTTAGATGTTTTTTTTGCAGGGTACCTGCAGGTGGCCGGCAGTGAATTGTCCAGTGAGGGTGAACTCTCCGTAAAACTGCGAAAATTTATCCACAGCAGCATAAATTTCTTTGAAACTCACTGTGACTATCTGTTGGTGACAATTTCCGAACTCCCCCATGATGATCCTGAAATCACTGAATACAAGGCAAAATGGGGCAAGCAGATGGTCGAAACCATAGGAGCACTCTTAGAGCCGGTTGCAGTGGATTCCACAATGAAAAAATCCATTCCACCGGTCATCTTCAGCTCAATACTCATGTCCATGATGGCGTCTCGCTTTCTTTTCAACCCGGTCATGAAACAGGTTCAGCCAGGAGAGCTGGCTGAGCTTTCAAATGAGAGGTACGCAGATATTATCAGCGCGATTTTTTCGCACGGTATTGAGAGCGTCTACCGAACAAAAATATAAAAGGAACAGACAGTGAAAAAAACCAGTCTATGTATCCTATTGCTCCTTTTCGGCATGTTGGATCCTCTCTACGGTCAACCGTTGAGCCTGCAGAACTGCATTCAAAAAGCCCTGCATACTCATCCGGATATCAAACGTTTCCTCTTGCAGGTCGAATCCAGTCAAAAGGAAGTCGACATTACCCGGTCTGATTATCTACCGCAGCTTTCCTTTGAGGCTGAATATGATCCGACCCGAACCTATGTTTTTCCAGCCAATGGTATCTTTAATACCCGGGACGATGACGGTTGGCGGATGGGTGTAACGCTCAAGCAGAAAATATGGGATTTTTCCCGAACCAATTCCCTCATCAAGGCCCAGGAAACCCAGCAGGAAATTGCCGGATTATCCCTTCAGGATGCAAAGGCTCTGCTCGCCTATAAGGTCAAACTTCAATATGAACTGGTTCTTGTGCAACAAAAGGCCATAGATGTCAGAAAACATGATTTTCAGGTAAAAAAAGCTCTTTACGAACAGGCGCGGGCTTTCGTCGATCAGGGCCTTAAAACGAGTGCGGATGCAACACGTTTTTTATCCTCAACCTCTATCGCAAAAGACAACCTCGCCATAGCGGAGTCAAATCTTACAAAAGCGGAAATGGTGCTCTCCCTGTACATCGGAGAACCCATCCCGCAAAACATGACCTTTGAGAATCCCGAAATCAAGACCGTGGTAGATAGAGTTGATGAAAAATCCGTACTTGAGAATTCGCCGGTACTGCAAGGCATTGAGAAAAAGATTAAAAAAAATGAATTCCTCTATCAGGCAACAAAAGCTTCACACTATGGTTCCATTGATGCCCTGGCCTCGTACTCGCATATAGACACACTTAATTCCTATGATTCGAGCCTCGTCGGCGTAATGCTCAGCATTCCACTGTATACCGGCGGCCGGCTTTCGGCCAGGGAGGAACAGGCTTTCATCGACAAACAAAGCGCCGGCAACGAATATGACGCAAAGGTGTTGGAACTGAAGCAGGAATTCAGAACCTTACTCTCCGACCTGAAACGATATCAGCATACCATCAAGGCAAAAAACGTACAGTACAAGTCCGCCAGGCAGACCGAAGAGGTCATGAAAGGACGTTATCGGGAGGGACTTGCGACCTATATTGAGGTTCTGGACGCAACGGCCGTGAAGCTGGATGCCCAACTCGGGCTTCTCCAGGCCACCTACGACAGAAGCCGCACAATTCATCGATTAGAATATTTACAAGGAAAAACCATATGAAACCGGTTATCAAATATCTCCTGACTGTTGTCGCCATCGCAGCCCTTGGACTGGTTGTTTACGTTAAGGTCTTTGTCCCAAAGCATACATTTTCAGTTGTCCACCCAATTTCCGGTCAACTCAACGTTACCGTTCAGGGTATTGGTAATGTCAATGCA
>WGCP01000439.1 GCA_015493715.1 Desulfobulbaceae bacterium | reverse complement strand
ATCATCCTGATGCCGAACGATGAGATCATACCAGCGCCGGATAATCCGGGACCGTTCATGGGCCGTCATTGTACGCCAGCAACCCCAGGCATTGTCGGCAGCGGTAATCGCCGCAGCCGTTTCCCCTGCCCCGAGGGAGGGTACTGCACCTATACATTCTCCGGTTGCAGGATTATACACATCCAAGACGTTCCCGGATGCCGAGGAAATCCACTTCCCGTTACTGAAGCATTGCTGACGAAACAGCCGCTTATTCTTCAATTCCATGATAACTCCCGTCAATCTCTCTCTATCCTGTGACCCGATAAATATAACAAGGCGTATCACCGGGCAGGATCGTTCTTTTCTATTTATGAAATGGTTGAAATATGCTAAAAGAAAATGGATTTACACTGTTTCTTTCACCTGGATGACCAATGATCACCGAGCTGAGACGATCAAAACGTATAACCGATTATCTTCCTATTCTGGTCAATGCAAAAAGCGAAGCGACCGGCCGACGTCTTGCAGGGCCTTTTTCCGGTCGTATCATTGACATCTCCGAACACGGTGCCTGCCTGCTTATGACGCAGGTGATGCAAAATTCTTATCATGTTTTTCACTCAACCCGCGAAGAAAACTCCCGGGTGCTGCAGCTCACCATTAATATTCCGCCGGAAAACATCCCCTTTTCCATCACCGCCCATCCCGTCTGGCTGGATCTGTTTCGCCGCGATCAGATTCGAGCATTCAAGATGGGAATCGAATTTCTCTCCAATCCGGGAAGCGAACAGATGAAACACATGAGAAAGGCGATAAAACTCCAACAAAAAAAAAGGGGCGACTGGGGGACGTCCCATACGCTTTCCGATAGAACATAAAAATACACCCGCTACACACTAAAAACCAGCACCTTCCGTTCCACTCCCCGCAGGGAGAGCCGGCCGACTTCCCGTACCTCAAGCTCATCCTCGATAGCCGCCCTTACCGGTGCGGTCACATAGATACGACGCCCGGACGATTCAGCAGCCAGGCGTTGCGCAATATTAACGGGTGTGCCGATCACCGTATAATCAAGCCGTCGGCTTGAACCGACGTTACCAATGTACATCCGGCCGCTGGTTACGGCTATACCTATATCCACTGATTGAAATTTTTCCTGATATCCAGCCCAACGATCGCGCAGTTTTTCAAATCGGTCGCGTAAACAAATAGCCGTTCGGACTGCGGCCAACTCCGCATTTTCCAGCTCAACCGGGGCGCCGAAAACGGCCAGAACGGCATCACCCATAAATTTGTCAACCATGCCCCGATGCTGAAAAATGGCGTCGGTAAAAAGTCGAAAAAATTCATTGAGAAACACACGTAAATCAGAGAGTTTCATGTGCTGAACAAGGCTTGTGAAATTACGTATATCAGCAAAGAGGACCGTGACCTCTCTGATCTCGCCAAGTCCCATGATATTCTCGCTGTTGGCTAGCAGGATCTCGGCGACTTCCGGAGATACATATTGTTCAAACAAGGTCTGCATCCGGGTCGTTTTCTTTGCCCCTTCCAACAAACGAATATTTTCCAGTGCCAGGGCGGCCTGACCGCAGATAATAGCCAGCATTTCATTATCGGACTCGGAAAAAAATTCTTCTCTCTCCGTCCTGCTGATATTCAGGACCCCGAGAATAGTCCCGCGCACGATCAGGGGAAATGAAATGGCCGAAGTGATCTCCTTTCGTTTCAACAATGGGGCAAAGATGGATGTTTCCTGGGAATCGCGGTTTAAGATAACCGGTTTGCCCTGCTGAAAGACCCATCCTGCTATCTGGTCCCCGGGCTTGAGGCGGATAGAGCGGGCAAGTTGCCCATCCATGCCACGGGCCGCAGCAATTCGAAGACAGTTCTCCTCTGCATCAAACAGCATAACCGATACATGATCCACTCCTGTCTGCGCAACCACCTGATCAAGAAGGATGGCGAGCACTTCATCCTCGCCGGTTGAAGAAAGAAATTGCTCACCAAGACCGTACAGGGGCAGTAAGGTATGAAAACGGGTGTTTTCCCGCCGCAGTATGGACTCCTCCATGGTACGCGACACCTGATACTGCAACTGGTCGGGATTTAGCGGCAATTCAACCAAGCCACTGATACCGCAATCCATGGCCCGACGGAGCATTTGACCCTCCTCCGTCTCGCTTATAAGCAGCCCGGAGAGCATGGGGCACGTATTGGTTAATTCATGAAAAAGAGTACAACCATCGCCCGCTTCCTGAATCTCTTCTATCAACACCAGAGGAATGGCATGCTTTCTGCAAAGCTGAATACCGTCGACCAGGGTTTCGCAGAAAAAAAGGGTATAGTCACCAAGAACTCGTGAAATTATGTCGAAATATTTTTTTTTGCCTGCAAACAGCAGGATAGAATTCTGCATATTTTTTGGCCATACCAAAAGTTTCAAGATCACGGGAAAGAATAATCCCCCCGTAAGGCACTTGATTTTATATCAAATTCAAGGTGTGAAACAGGGTGCCGGTTGGGGACATGCAACCTTTTCCACGACAAAGAAGTTGGAATAAAAAGACAAGCAGGACAGGGTCATTTTTTCCAAGGCTCTTATTTCCCGGGCCCTGTTTTTTTCAAAAAATACAAAAAATTCGCACCAGGCAATCCGGTCGCATCTTACCATCATAGGGGACGCAAGGCAATAACCCGACGGGAAGATGCAAAAATCATATCCTTGACGAATCCCCTGATTCGTTTGATAATAAAGATCATAAATTTTGTGATCCTTAAACACTATTTAGGAATACGCCTGTTTTTTGAATTCACGACGTAACAAAAAGTATCCTGATTACCACTAAAGCTCAGCTTGAATGAAATCAGGGATACCATCGCTTTTCTTGGAAAAATTAATTGACCTAAAATCAGTCATAAGCGCTGATAAATGCGATTTAAGATTATAGATGTAGCGATGTTATCCCTCGTTGTTGAGGAATGGTGGTAATAAAAAAAAGTATTTATTGAAAAACAAACAGCCCTTTGTACCGTCGAGAAACCGGAACGGGAGACTGGAATACTTTTTTCCCCGAGACCCGGCTTGAAAGCCACATGCAGACACAACATCAACACAATACGCCCCTTGCCGAACGTATGCGGCCCAAGACAATGGCCCATTTTGCCGGTCAAAAGCATCTCACAGGAGAGGGCCGCCTGCTGAACAAATTCATTCAACGTGGCAGGATACCGTCTCTTTTACTCTGGGGGCCACCGGGATCGGGCAAGACCACCCTGGCGACGATTCTTGCCCACAGCCTGTCGGCCGATTTTATCTTTTTTTCCGCCGTCCTCTCCGGAGTCAAGGATGTCAGACGCATTGTCGCTGAAGCGGAAAAAAAAAGACCCCAAACCGACATTCCGACCATTCTCTTTGTTGATGAAATCCACCGCTTCAACAAGGGGCAACAAGATGCCTTTCTCCCCCATGTTGAAAGTGGCTTATTGACGCTTATCGGCGCAACAACGGAGAACCCTTCCTTCCATGTCATTGCGCCGCTTCTTTCAAGGGCCCAGCTCCTGGTCCTGAACCCGCTGACAGGTGAGGACATAAAAAGCATCGTCAAACGAGCCATTACCGATTCCAAAAATGGGCTGGGCAAACGTAAGCTAAAAATAGATCAGGAGGCGCTGGAAGCCATTGCCCGGGTAGCCGATGGTGATTGTCGAAGGGCATTGAATTGCCTGGAAACTGCTGCAACCCTCGTCAACGAACGCGATGGCCACCGTGACATTACTCCGGATATTCTCCGGGAAGCAGCGCAGCAACAAGCCCTGCGCTTTGACAATAAGGGTGAGGAACATTACAATCTTATATCAGCGTTGCATAAAAGCATGCGGGACAGCGACCCGGACGGCGCCGCATACTGGCTTCGTAGACTGCTGAAAAGCGGTGAGGAGCCGCTTTATATCGCCCGCCGTCTGATCCGTTTTGCCAGTGAAGATGTCGGCAATGCCGATCCACATGGATTGAGGGTTGCGCTTGCATGCAGGGATGCCTATCAGATGCTGGGTTCCCCCGAAGGTGATTTGGCGCTCCTGCAGGCCGTTACCTACCTTGCCACCGCCCCCAAGAGTAATGCTCTCTATCTCATGGAAAAACAAATAGACGGAGATATAAAAACCACGGGCTCTTTACCGGTGCCCCTGCACCTACGCAATGCGCCCACGAAAATGATGAAAACCATCGGTTACGGTAAAGGATATCAGTACGCACATGACCAGGCGGACGGTCTGGTCGACCAGGAACATCTCCCCGCCGAACTTGCGGGAACAACATATTACCAGCCTACAAACCGCGGCTTTGAGGCAATCATTCGAGATCGCCTGATCAAATGGCGAAAAATATTAGCAAAGCGAGCACAAACCAATGCAAAATCAGCATAGCAAAATAACT
>WGCP01000438.1 GCA_015493715.1 Desulfobulbaceae bacterium | reverse complement strand
GATCTCACCCTTCATATCGTGCCGCTTTCCATCACCTATTATCCTGTTCGTCCCGGTGAAAACAGGCTGCTGCTCCGGCTTGACAAGTGGTTTAACCTTCGTGGCACCAGACTGTTCGAAGAACTGGAGATTGAAATTAATCTCCTGATGCATGCAAATATGCATCTCCATTTCGGCAAGCCCATTTCGGCGGAACACTACCTCAATCAATACATGGATGAGCATGGGGGAAGCCTTGATGACGAAAACCTTATAAATGGACTCTTTGAGCATCAACGGAGAGTGGTGATCAATGACGCCATGGCCAAGGTCTATGGCAATATGCAGATCAATTTCGACCATATTTTTATTCTCAGCCTGGTAACCATGCCGACCCTGAAGGTATGCCCGAGCTATCTCAAAACACTCATCTATAAAAATGTCAGAGAGCTGGCGAAGATTAAGGGCCTCAACCTGCATCCCGAGCTTAAAAATGAGTTGTTTAAGCTCATTCTTGATCAGAACTATGCCTCTTTTGTCTCGGCAATCAGGCTGGCGGAACACCAGAAGATTCTCTACCGGGACAGCGAGGGCGATTATCTCTTTGACCGGCATTTGCTTGAGCAGGACTATGATTTTAATAAAATACGGGTAAAAAATACCCTGCAGGTGATCCTGAACGAGATCAAGTGGCAACGGAAAATAGTCAAGCTGGCCGAGCATAATGCCACCTACACGGAGGTGGAACTCCGTTCCGATAATTTTACCCATCTGCAGAAGGTTGATTGGGATCTTTATGAACAGGAATACCTGGACTATCATGATGACGGCGTCCCCACTCGAGAAGATATCGGTGCTCCGAGGGTGTGGTATGATCCGGAAAATACGACAGGTCTGGTTTTCTCTCATGGATACATGGCCGCGCCGGCGGAAGGGAAGAAGCTGGCGGAGTATCTCTTTGCGCGGGGAATCAATGTTTACCTGCCCAGGCTGAGAGGACACGGCACCGACCCCGAAGCGCTGAAACACATCAGCGCCGATGACTGGATACTGGATTTTGAACGGGCATTTACCGCCATGCGGCAGGTCTGTGATAAGGTATTTATCGGCGGCTTTTCCACCGGCGGCTTGCTGGCCCTGCTGCATGCGGCGCAGTATGATACGGATGGTGTGATTGCCGTAAATTCGGCATTAAAGCTCAATAACCTGCAGGTCAGTTATATTGTGCCGACTTTGCAGGCCTTTAACGAAATGATCGCGCACCTGCATGCCAAAGGTATCAAGGAGTGGGTTGAAAACAAGAGTGAAAATCCGGATATCAATTACGGCAGGCATCCACTTGCCTCCATCGCCCAGATGGAAAAGGTGATGAAACGGGTTGATAAAACACTTGAGCATATTACGGAACCTATACTGGTCCTGCAGGGGGATAATGATCCGGTCGTTAATCCCAAGAGTGCCCAGCTTATTTACCGACGGGTGCATTCTTCAATGAAAAAATTGATAATGCTGCCAAGAAAAAATCACATTATTGTTACCGGTGCGGGTGAGGAAGAGGTCTTTGAAACCGTGCACCGTTTTATAGGTGATGTGCTTCATACAAAATGAGAAACCACAGGAACAGCGCCATGAATACTTCCGTTTCAGCAGAAATAGATGTCCGCAGGCAGCTTCAGATCAACGGCACGACCTATACCCTGTATGCGCTGACCGCTCTTGAGGAGTACGGGTACAACAATATCGATCATCTCCCCTATTCCATTCGCATTCTCCTGGAAAACCTGCTCCGCTATGGAGGGACGGATATGGTGAGCCGGGAGGATATTGACAATCTGGCATCCTGGAGTCCCGACATGAATAGTCCAGGCTCTATTCCTTTTATGCCGGCTCGCGTTGTTTTGCAGGATTTCACCGGGGTGCCGGCGCTTGTTGATTTGGCGGCTCTTCGGGCAGCGGTTGCCCGTCATGGGGGAGATCCGGACACGATGAATCCCTTTGTTCCTGCTGATCTTATTATTGACCATTCCGTTCAGGTTGATTTTTTTGGCGATAAAGATGCCCTGGCTCGTAATGTAGAGCGTGAAATGGAGCGAAACAGAGAGCGGTACGCCATGCTGCGCTGGGGCCGGAAAGCCTTTACAAATTTCCGGGTGGTGCCGCCGGGTACCGGTATCGTCCACCAGGTCAACCTGGAGTACCTGGCCTCTGTCGTGCAGAAGGCGGAAAAGGATGGTGAATTTTTTCTCTACCCGGACACGGTCCTCGGGACCGACTCGCATACAACCATGATTAACGGCCTGGGCGTGCTTGGTTGGGGCGTCGGCGGCATTGAGGCGGAGGCGGTCCTGCTTGGTCAGCCCTATTTCATGCAGATCCCGGAAGTGGTGGGTGTGCGGCTTGTCGGCAGCTTGCGGGAGGGCATCACTGCAACCGATCTGGTCCTCACCATTACCGAGTTTTTACGTGAGAAGGGCGTGGTCGGTCGCTTTGTCGAGTTTTTTGGTCCGGGTACCCGTCGGCTCAGCCTGCCGGATCGGGCAACCATCGCCAACATGGCCCCGGAGTATGGGGCGACCATGGGATTTTTTCCCGTGGATGAGCAAACTCTCATCTATCTTCGTGCCAGCGGCAGGAAAAAGGAACTGGTTGACCTGGTCAAACAGTACAGCCGTAAGCAGGGGCTTTTCCGCTCCCTGGACAGCCCTGATCCTCTCTACAGCGTCGTTTATACTATTGAACTCGATCAGGTTGAATCAAGCCTGGCCGGTCCTGAAAAACCGCAGCACCGGATCCCGTTATCCGGAATGAATGATGCTTTTTTGGCCCAGCTGTCCCCTGCGCCGGACCGGAACGCCTCGCAGGAGAGTAACGGCAGCTGCTGGGCGGATGAGGGCGGTGCCTGTCAACTGGTCATTCCTGAGTG
>WGCP01000437.1 GCA_015493715.1 Desulfobulbaceae bacterium | reverse complement strand
TGTTCAGGTCGGCACGGGAACGGATTGGCAATCCGTGGTTGCCGGTGAATATACTACCGTTGCTCTGAAAACAGACGGTACCTTATGGCGTTGGGGGGCGAACTGGCCAAGTGCAGACACAAAGATCCCTGAACAAATCGGCACGGACACCAACTGGCAGTCCTTTTCTTTTGGGACTTCACATATAGTGGCTCAAAAGAGTGACAACAGTTTGTGGTCCTGGGGCGCTAATGAACAGGGTGAGCTTGGCCTTGGCAAAACCTGGCAGGAAACACCTCTTTTGACGGTCTTTCCATCATCATTCTCCTGGAATCTTTTCCTGCCCGCCATTGTGAGCAGAAGACATGAATAACTGAACCCTATAAAACGCTTTGACAACCACCTATATGCAGATGAATTTACGACGAATTGTCGGATGAGTACATTATGAAAAATAATTTTTTCTATCTCCTTTTCCTTTTCCTTTTCTTTATCTTCTCTTCAGCGGTCCACGCCGTTACAACTACCTCAACACTTAACGGAGAAGATATTGTTTGGTCGATCGCCGGTATAGGTGACAACCAAATTAAACTGCTCAACAAATATGATGATGATCCTGTGGAAATTTTCTTTTACAGAGCACCATTAAAGAAAAATTCTACCATCAGGGTTAATGTTGACATACCAGCGGCAGCTCAACTCGTTGATGACATCGGAGCTAGTCGCCATATAGATATAAGTATACCTGATGCCGGCACCCGATTGGTTGCGCAGAAGGAATGGGACAGTAATATTGACGGGTGGCCTTCACCTGCATCAGTTAGCCTGAAGCATCAGGCAAAATTTAGTCCCTATCAGAGTGTTCCAGCCTATCCGAATCCTAATCTTCAAGCAGATAAAAATATTGAAATCCGGGATGATACTTGGACATATGATAATAACTATCATGATACTTTTATCGTAATTGTTCCTCAGGAGTTAATCGGTCTTTCCAACGATGAGGAAAACGGACTACCACGGCATGCACGAACGGAACCGGATTTTAAAAGGAAAAAACCGTATGGCTGTAATTCCTGTTCAGCCATTGGTCTTCCCGGATATAGAGTCAATATGTTCAATCTGCGTCCGGTCATACAGGATCCTCTTTTTCAATGGGGAGGGGGTAATGGACCCTCTCTTCAACTGAAATTGACTTGGAATGCCGACCTGGCTGCCGGTCACACAAATTTCGGTACAGGCTGGCGTTTCTCCTACGATGCCTGGCTGGAGGAGTCCTCTTCCGGGGTAACGATTCAGCAGGATTCCGGCGGGCAACTTCATTTTGATATCCCGCCTTCGGGCAATGCCGATGTTGTTTCGACGACTCCCGGTTCAGGAGATACAACCGTAGTTATGGAATATTCCGCTCCTCTCGGCACTCCAAATTACACCAGCGGATGGGATGGAAAATTCATTCCTCATCCCGACGGGTACAATCTGCAAAAGACAGTTGATGGCGACCCGAGCCTGACAACCTTCACCCTTACTCCGCCGGATAAAAAAATATCCTATATCTTTGAAGGCCCGTCGGGAGCAACCGGTCCTGTTCCTCTCGTTGCTATTGAAGACTGGAACGGCAACAGGATACGGATAGCGAGAAACGAATCGGGGGCCATAACCGGAATTACGGACGCCGTCAACCGAACTGCCTCCCTGACGTATAATCAGGAAGGGCAATGTACCCTGTTGACTGTTCCGGGAGGTGGGCAAATTCATTTCAGCTATTCCGGCGATGATATGGTGCAATCCGTTGATCTTATAGGAAATCGAACCGATTATACCTATAATGGCGATAAATTTATGACCAGTATGATTACTGAGGGGCGCCCCTGGCTCTTTACATGGTCGAAATCCAACGAACATGATTATGTGAGTTCGGTAACCGATCCCCAAGGGGCGATAACCCGTTACGCTATTAATCTTCTTGTCCAGGATATTTATCGAACCCAGGTCATTGACCCGACCGGCCGTACGTTTATTTATCGTTATCCCTCCGGCAATTATTCGGAAAGTGATCGACCACAATCCACAAGAATTTCTTCCGATGTCCAAGGCAGGCCGGTGAAGATTTATCAACATGGGACGAACAATGATCCAAGAACCCTTGAGTACGATGGGAACGGCAATATTACAAAGATGACCGATTATAATGGTGGTGTACACACTTATACCTATAATGATCACAATCAGGTCACTCGGTATGTTGATGCGTTGGGCAACACATGGACTGCAGAATATGACGACCATGGAAACAGGACACGTGTACAGTCCCCGGCCGGGAGAATTTACCAATTTGCGTATAACGCACAGGGAAAACCGACGCAGGAGATTGATCCTGAAGGGAAGGCAACAAGGTATTCCTATGATAGTTTCGGCAATCTGAAAACCGTGACTGATGCAGAAGGGTCGACTACCACCTACATGTACGATCCCCTGGGCATTAATGTGACCGGCATTACAGACCCCCTGGGGAATACCACCTCTTTTGCTTATGATGCCAACCAGCGGTTGACGAGAATAACACATCCTGATGGAACCTATCGGGAATACTATTATGACTGCTGTTCGCAAACAGGAGTACGTAATGAAAACGGTGACATGCGAACGGTGACGAGAACCCCTTCCCTGCAAGTTATCCGGGAATCCGATTATATCGGTAATACAACGGTCAACACCTATGATGCCGCCGGACGCAAGGTTGCCGGCCGTGACCCGCAGGGACGGATAACACGAACCAACTATAATGACCTGGGACTGCCCGCATCGGTACAGGATGCCTCCGGCGATTCCGTTTCCTGGACATATGACCAGAAAGACGAGTTAGGTTCCTACGAATTTTGTCAGGATCCACCGGCGGCAGTCAGTTTGGACACCTCAACATTTGGGATATCATCTTTTGGGGTACCGGAGCAAGAAAATGGATGGGAGTATGTTCGTGATCAAATGGGTCGTTTAATGCATACTATCACCCCCCGTAATTACTGGAAATACATCAATTACAGCCGGGATGCCGACGGGCTGTTGACAGGTATAGATGTGGACGGCGCCTTGGTTGCCACCTTTGTTCGCGACGGCAATGGACTGCTGACGGCAAGCAAGCATGCCTTGGGCACGGATAGTTATGTCCGCAACGGCAGAGGCCAGGTAACGCAGCAGACCTGGTATGATGGAAAGACGGTCAGCTTTGGTTATGATGGGGCGGGCAGACTGGATTCCCTTACCTATCCTGACGGGTCATTGGCATTGTACAGCTATGATTCAAGAGGGAGGATTACCAACATCAGTTGGAAGGGACAATCTATTGCAACGCAATATGATGCTGTCGGAAATATCGTCAAAGAAACACGTTCAAACGGAATCACCACCGACATTGCAAATGATAAAAACGGTATGCCGATCAGGATGCATCATTATGCAAACGGTCAGGAATATCTCGATCTACAGGGCGTACGAAATCCAAGCGGTATGGTTACCCGTATTCAAAAATCAGGTGATGAGTTGACTTGGGTGCCGCAGCTAACACCCAAAACCACAAACTCCACATTTATCTATGGCCATTCGTTTACCGTTGTCAGTCGCAATGGTCAGGCTGCCACAACAGATCCTGCCGGCGACCAGACGTCCATCCCCGGCCCCCGTTCTTTCAGCGGTACCTATAATTTCTTGGATTTGTTAACGGATTGGACGGCGTCCGGTAACAGCAACAGCGCGATATACGACGGGCAGCGGAGACTTGTGCAGTGGAAACGCAATGGCGCGATACGAAGATTTCATTATGACGAGAGGGGACGATTGCTCTTTGAGACAAATGAGGCAAATGACATTACCGCTTCCTGGTTGTATCGGGAAAATCAGGTGGTTGCAATGGCTGACAGTAATGGAGTTTACTTTTACCATACTGATCTGAGTGGTAATGTGGCGTTTCTTTCCGATACATCCGGAAGTTTAGTGGCCCGATATCAATACCTTCCTTTTGGGCAGCAGGTCAACTCCACGGCAACCGTCAATAATCCGTTTACCTTTGTCGGGTCTTTTGGGGTTATCGACCTTCATGATGGACTCTATTACATGGGAAGTCGGACATATGATGCCGTTATCCGGTCTTTTCTTTCAAATGATCCCATAGGGATGGGGGTGACGGTCAATGCGCGTCAATATGCGGAAGATAATCCGGTTAACCTGATTGATCCGGATGGGCGATCCGGGGTGAAGTTTAATTATTCCCTGGACGGGGTACAGAAACCATGGCGTGACCCGGAGTTGCAACATAAGCTTGAATATTTTTCAAAAGGCTCCGGATCGTCGGATGAGGTGGATCCCTGCAAGATTGAAAATACGATAACAAATACTGCAGGTTCTATTAAGAAAACTGGTGATGCAACCGCTGTTCTGAATGTTTTGAATGATCTGCGGCAAGGCAACTATGGTGATGCCGTGAATGATGTTGCAGGTGAGATTGCCGGCAAGATCAATCCTATTGCAGGGCCTTTGTCAACGTTTATGGGGGCAAACAAAATGGGCAACGGCGAGTTACCTCCAGAGGAACGTAAGCACATTGAAGAATTAAAAAAGAGAAACTGGTTTAACAAGAAAGAACGTTCATCTTATGGTGATTTTACCGTGCCCCCGTTTTCTCTGGATGATTAATGCGTTTGATGGTGAACAAATGAAAATTTCAAGACAGCTTCTTCTGACCAGTATATTAGTTCTTCCTGTTTGTATATTTGGTATGATAAATTTGACCCGGGCCGCCGAAGAGACCGTTACCTATGCCTATGACCAGCTTGACCGCCTTATCCGCGTTGAATATGTGGGAAAAGGATCTATCGTCTATAGGTATGATAAAGCTGGAGACATTACCAAATTGTCTATTTTAAGCCCGGGAAGCACAGTCGTTGATACGGATCAGGATGGTATTGCCGATGACTGGGAAATGGCCTATTTTAACAATTTAACATCGGCCTCCGCCCTGACGGATACAGATGGCGACAAATATTCAGATCTCTGGGAATATTTAAACGGAAAGAACGGAATATTGGATTCCTTCGGTAATCCTTTTGATCCCCTGGTTTCGAATAGGCCCGGCGGTTCCGGCTATCGGGTGGGGCTTCAATCAGGGCAGTTCTGGTTACTGGTCTTACCTGCAATTTTAGGTCATGGCGGTCAATGATGAGGTTCACTTCTATTTTTTTATTGCTAAGATTTTTCAGCATGCCCAAAAAAATACGGAATATTTGCAACAGTCACCAACCGGCAATCTTTAGTTTTTGGGACTTCATATATAGTGGCTCAAAAGAGTGGTAAAAGTTTGTGGTCCTGGGGCGGTAATGAACAGGGTGAGCTTGGCCTTGGCAAAACCTGGCAGGAAACACCTCTTTTGACGGTCTTTCCATCATCATTCTCCTGGAACCTTTTTCTGCCCGCCATTGTCAGCGGAAACCAGAAAAAATAATATCGATTCATTTGACTCAAGGAAATCGTAGGTTGTATAATCCCACTATGGGATGAATGCTCATTCATTGCTTTCCGGGTTATGGCCGGTGCCGTCCGGCAGCCAGAGTATAGGACAGGAGCGGCTTCAGCCGCAAATTTTATGCCGTACATATCGCGGCTGAAGCCGTTCCTACGGTATTGTTTTGGTTGTTTTATGGCAGGGAGTCAGGAGTAAGAAACAACAAATGGTGGATCGTGAGATGAAAAGATTATTATGGAATGAAAGGGCATATCTGTGGGGATTATTATTTTTTTTGGCGATGTTTTGGGCTTCCTCCGCAGTGGCCGCTGGTGATTGGCAACAGCTGTATCCCTGGTATCCGACCAATGGATACAACGATATTTATGCCGTTGGTACCATTGATGTATTTGCCGTGGGCGATAATGGTTTGATTCGTCATTATGACGGTTCTTCCTGGTCGACAATGGCAAGCCCGGTATCGGTCAGCCTGAAATCCGTCTGGGGAAGGGCTTACAATGATGTTTTTGCCGTGGGGAGCGGGGGAACAATTCTGCATTACAATGGCACCCAATGGCAAAAAATGAGTTCTCCGACCCATGACGACCTCTACTGTGTCTGGGGCTTTTCTCAAAGCGGGGGACCGGTGTATGCCGGCGGCCGGAACGGCAATATATTACTTTTTAGTGGTGGTCAATGGACATTTATGGACACCCCATTTTCCGATGGTATCTGGAGATATTCCATCATCTATGATATCTGGGGCGTATCTCCCACGGAGTTGTATGCGGTGGGCCATGGCTACGATTCCAGTCAGAGTGGTTCCGGCCCATTTGATATCTTTCTCAGTAACTCGGGAGGGAACAGCTGGACTGACGAACCCCACACCTTCCCTGGACAGGTCCAGCTTAGTCCTGAATCGGTGTGGGGGGTAGAGTCTGGAAATAATGTCTATGATGTCTATATCGGAGGCCGCAATGGGGTGTATCGCCTGCAACAGGGAAGCTGGGGAAACTGGCAACAGATCCTGTCTGGTGGCAACGCAGATTTTCCATGGAAAATCTGGGGCACTTTTAATAATAGCATATGGTTTGTCGGCCAAGGATACCATGAAATACTTATCCACTACAACGGCAACACGTCAACTACTCTCTCTACAACTACCATTGATCAATATGCGGGCAGTACCGCAATCGCTGGAACCAGTGATGAAGATATCTTTATCAGTGGCTGGGAAGGGATGATTCTGCACGCAAAAAATGGTGCTGTTTCCTCCATGACCATGCTACCGCGATCTCCTCTTCGTGGGGTGTATGGGACTACTCTTTCCAGCTTGTACGCGGTTGGTGATCGCGGCAGTATCTTTTCCTTTGACGGGACAAACTGGAAGCCCATGGCCAGCCCAACTAATAAAGATTTGTATGCCGTTTGCGGAGTGGGGTCCTCAATGTTTGCAGTAGGGAGCGGGGGAACAGTCCTCCATTATGACGGTTCCACCTGGAGCAGCGTGTCCAGCGGCACAACGGAGGGCCTGAATGATGCCTGGTGCTTGGGGGCGAATTCAGCTTTTGTGGTGGGAAGTCACGGCGTTATTCTCAATTGCGGCACAGGTTCTTGTACACCTGAAACAACCGATGGCTCCACCAACAATCTTTACGCCGTTTATCATTCTGGTCTTGGTTCATTTGCTGCAGGAGAGGACGGTGTCGTCCTGGAGAAACTTGGGAACAACAAATGGACAACAATGAGTTCCACAGATCCGGACAAACCTTCGGAGGACATCCGTGATCTGTGGGGTGATGCCCAGGCCGGGATCCTGGTGGCTGTCGAGCCCTATGCTATTCGCACATATAATGTTAATTCTTCGGATTGGACAAATGAATATGAAACACCATATCCTACTTCACAATCTTTGAGGGCCATTGCCGGAACAACCTGGTCTGATCTGTATGTAGTTGGTCACGGCAGCGATGCAGCCGGTCATGAAAGTGATGGTATTATTCTTCATCGGGAAAACGGTAGCTTTGTTCCGATTAAATATTTTCCTCCTTCTTATGAATTCAGCTCTGCCTGGATGGTTTCGGGCAACCTCGTGGTCGGTGCTTCTGCCTATTCCATATTTCCTCTTTATACATATGATGGAACCTCTTGGACAGGGTTGGCAGGAAAACATTCTTTAAAGAGCATCGGTGGAAGCAGCCGGGATAACATCATGGTGGTTGGCGATGGAGGATTTATCATGCAGTATAATGGGATAAATTGGACACTATCGGAACTGGAAGGTGCCACTACTGACTATTTTTCTTCCATTTATGTCTCAGACACCTGGGCCTTGGCGGCTTCTACTGATAAAATTTTTCGTTATGATGGCAATACCTGGAGCCAGATTACCCTCCCGGGAGGCAGTGATTTCTCTGATTTCTGGGGAACAGGAGACTTGGTATTTGCGGTAGGCAACAATGTGATTCTATCTTCCTCGGATTCCGGTCAGAGCTGGCAGCAGGACATCATTCCGGATACTTCTCCCAGGCTGTCAGGTATCTGGGGTGCTGGTCCCAGCGGGCCTTTTTTTGCAGCAGGGTATCAAACATTGTTGTCCAGGCAACCTGATGGCAGCTGGACCACTATGAATGCTCCTGGCACAGATTACATGTGGCTCGGTGATATTTGGGGCAACGCACCTGATAATGTTTATGTCGTCGGGGAAACAAGCGCAATGCTGGGGGCAAATGAAACCGAAATTCTCCATTACAACGGTTCAAGCTGGGACCAGGTTTTTTATAGCTATAATGTTCAACCGCCTCAGTCATTCAGTGCTGTTCTCGGTACTCCGAAGGACGAAGTATTTGCTTTCGGCTCCCCTACTTACCACAAAGATCAATGCGGGACCTCCTGGGCCGCGACAGGCTTTCCCGGAATTCCTTCCTTGAAAAGCGTATGGGGCATCGAAGGAACCGATGGATATTATTATCTGTATGGAGTGGGAACAAACCAAGAGGGACTCGGTGATTCCATCTATCAGTTGAAAATCTCCATGGATAAGAAATGTTCGTCACCTTGGGCATTGTTCCTGCCGGCAATTCTTTCCGGTAAGAGGTGAAATCCTCAGGCGTCGATATTGTTTATAGCGTCAAGAGATTAACGATAACCAATCGGGGAAGGTTTTTTGTCCTATTTCAAGATTTTCTTATCCCGAATTTTTTTATACGATAGCGCAGGGTGTTGCGGGTGATGCCCAGTTGCCGGGCCGCCCTGGTCTGGTTCCAGTAACACTGCTCAAGCGCCTGGAGGATCAGTTTGCGTTCCCGGCCGATGAGATCAAGGGGCGCGGTTGTTGCCGGGTCAGTGTTTGCGTCTTTGTTGGCTGCGATCATTTTTTTCGGGAGTATCTCCTCGGTGAAAACCCCGTTTTCAGCACGTAGGCAACCCCGTTCAGTGACATTGCCCAGTTCACGGATATTGCCCGGCCAGTCATAGGAACACATGCGGGCAAGGGCTTCCGAGGTGAGCCGGATTGCCGGGCCGCCGTTTTTTCTTCGGAACTGTTCTATAAAAAAGTGGGCCAATTCTTCAATATCTTCCTTATGTTCCCGCAATGGTGGCAGGCGCATGGTCAAGGTGTTGAGGCGATAAAAGAGATCCTGCCTGAACAGGTTGTCGTCAATCATGTTTTCCAGATTTTGATTGGTGGCGGTGATGATTTTCACCTGAATTTTTTTCGGTGTCGTTGTCCCCACCGGTGTGATCAGTTTCTGTTCCACGGCGTGTAACAATTTTGGTTGCAGGGTCAGTGGCAGATCGCCGATTTCATCAAGAAACAGAGTGCCGCCGTCAGCGGCAACAAAGGCTCCCCTTCGGTCTTTTGTGGCCCCGGTAAAGGCCCCCTGCTTATGCCCGAAGAGCTCGCTTTCCAAAAGCTCCGTCGGGATGGCCGGACAGTTGACTCGGATAAAGGGAGAGTTCTTGCCGCCATAGGCATCATGTACGGCCCTTGCCGCCAGTTCCTTGCCGGTCCCCGATTCTCCGATAATCAGGACGGAACTCTCAGTGGCTGCGGCCAGGGCAATTTCTTTGTGCAGGGTCTGCATGGTCGCCGAACTGCCGATCATCCGTTGGTTCCGGCGCGGCCCATATTCTTCCAGTGCCCTTGCCACCAGGTCACGCAGTTGTGTATGATCCACGGGTTTGGTGAGATAATCAAATGCACCTTCTTTCATGGCCGCCACCGCCGTTTTGACGGTGCCGAAAGCGGTAAGGAGAATAAAAGGAGTGGACGGAAAGTGGGCATTGCGGTAACGCAGGACTTCAAGGCCGTCCATGTTGGGCATCTTCAGGTCGCTGATCACCAGGTCGGGTTGCCATGTTTTCCAGCAAATGATGCCCTCCCGTCCGTCGGCAGCCGTTTGGATGGTATACCCCTGTTCTTTCAGGACCAGTTCCAGCAGACGGCACATTCGGGGTTCATCATCAAGTATCAGTATTTTTGCATTCATCGTTTTTCGTTGTTGTTTGTGTCGAGCTGGGCAACGGTTCCCGGTTGCAAGGGTAATCGGATGCGTACCTCGGCCCCGCCTTTTTTACCGTTGTCCATGGTAATGGTGCCGTGATGGGCCTGAATAATCTGTCGGCAGACCGTCAGCCCCAGCCCGAGTCCGTCTTCCCTGGTTGTGAAAAACTTTCCGAACAGTTCATCGATATGTTCTTCGGCAATGCCCGGCCCGTCATCGGCAACCCGGATGAGGACGAAATCCTCTTGGCCCTGGACCTGCAGGAAAATATTTCCCGGCCCGGCCAGGGCGTCTTCACTGTTGCGGAGCAGGTTCAGCAGTACTTGGCGAAGTTGCTGTAAATCGCCGTAGAAAAGCGGCAGTTGTTGGTCCACCTCGCAGTGAAGGCGGATGCCTGGGTTGTGATCATCACCGTGTCGCCACTGGTCGCAGAGAAGCGGCAGTTCTTTATGGAGATCAATGGGCCTGAAAAGAGGATCTTTGAATTTGGCCAAGCCGAGGATATTGGAGAGAATGATATTTAAGTCGTCAACCTCATCAATGATATAGGTAAGCATTTCCTGAGTAATGTCGTCTGATCGTTTGGCCTCGGCAAGATATTGGGCTGAACTGCGGATAATGCCGAGCGGATTTTTTATCTCGTGGGCCAGGGTGGCGCTCATCTCACCAAGCGCGGCCATTTTTTCGGTCTGGACAACCTTGGAAAACAGGATTTCAAGCTGCTGCTTGCTCTCGATCATTGACGTGTAATGGAGGCTGTTTTTCAGGGCAATGGTGATCTGGTTGGCCAGGGTGGCCAGCAGGCGAATATCGTCTTCCCGAAACAGCCCCCCGTCCTTGCGTGGACCGAGCAGAAGAATTCCGGTCAGGGTCGGAGAGTTTCCCCTGAGCGGCAGGGCAAGGGTGAATCCCGCCTGTCGCAGGCTGTTCAGTTCAATATTGAGTTGTTCGTCATCCTGTTCTTCCTGGCTGAAGATAACCTGCACGCCGCTGTTGAATAGCCGGATGAATCTGCTTGCCGGTTGCAGGAGAGTGTCCAGGGAGATGGTTGTCGGATACAGGCGGCTGTCATGATCTTCGAGCAGCGCCAGTCCGCATTTTGTGACTTGGAGTTGATGCGGCAGCTTTTCGATGATCAGGGAGACCAGGTCGTCAAACTGTAGGGTAGCGGCCAGCTCCTGGCTGAAGGTATACAAAAGGATGTTGTTGTTTGATCGATATCTGAAAAAAGCATGGTCAATAAGCTTTTGCAACTGATTGACCAGAGGATTGAGGGTAAGGGCGATGGCAAAGAGAAAGAGCAGAAAAAATTCCTCAGAGATGATCTGCCGGCCGAAAAGCCATCGTTTGATCAGAGCCAGTAAAAACCCGTAGCAGAGGGTTAGCAGGGAGATGGTAATAAAATAGGCAAGGATGCGGCTGATGAGTCGATCAACGCCGAGTAGTCGGTAGCGGAGCAGGGCGACCAGGTAGGCTGCAGGCAGAATGGTGGCGGCCAGAAGAACGATACGAAAAGAAATAAGCGGTTGGTCATAGAAAAGATTTGGCAGCAGGTAGAAAAAGAAATAGGGGGCAAAGCTGATCCAGTAGGCAGCCAGAGTGAGTTTGACCTGGTTTTTTGCAAAGGGAGATTTGAGATGCTTAAGATCAATACAATGCTTGCCGAAAGAACCCAGAATGATAAATGGAAGGGCAATGTTACGAAATCGCTGTAAATCGCTGAAAAACGCGCTGGTCATTCCTGCGGCATACAGGGTAGGTACAAGGGCAAGGAGCGGCGGCATTCCATAGAGAAAGATTACCAGCCATGGCCTTTGGGCGCATAGATCTCTTTCCCTGGGGAATCGGCAGGTGAAATGGGCAAAGCCGGCAAAGGCCAGCCAGTTGGACAGGGTGATGGCGAAAAAACTCAGTGAAATTATTTCCGGTTGCAGAAGCCCAAAATGCGAGGGCAGGGTGGTGGCGATCGTGGTCGCAAACCAGCAGAGCATGAAAAAGAAAAGACCGGCCGGTTCTTTTGCCGGTGCGCGAAACAGGGCCAGACTTCCTAACAGAAGAAAGAGTGCAATAAGGAGAAGATGCGGCCAGGCAATGGAGAAGTAGAGCGGCCAGGTGACGGCAAACAGGCGGGGCGCAAAGGTAATGGCCTGGTTATCCCTCTTGAGTGTAATGGATGCAGGAGGCTGTCCGGAAGAGTCGGGGTGCAGCGCCAGATGGCCTAAGATTTCCCTGTAGGGTTCGTTGTTGATGGCAATAATCAGGTCGCCGGTCCTGATCGGGTTGTTCTGTTGGAAGACCGTGGAGACATGCAGGCCGTGTTGGGTTTTATCAACGCGAAAACCCGGTGTCCCATAGTGAAAAGCCGACCAGGAAAAAAAGAATGTAAAAAGCAGCGGAATAACGGCCGGCAGCAGGAGGTATCTTCTCCCTGAATGGATGCCTGAGCAGATATCTTCCCCAGGGAATTCCCCTGTGTCCGTAGTGAATGGCGCCGAGTTGTCCATGGAAAAAAGAGTATCATTTTAAGGGTTTTTTCGCAATTATTCTGCTGAAATTACTCTGTAATCATCCATTATTCCCTTGCCGGGATGGATGGATTTTTTTTTTGATTACCATCATTGCTCGGAAACAAGGGATACCATCGCTATTTTTATGATTCCGGTTCGAGGGACGTAATGTTCTTTCTTGAATTCATATTGATTTTTTTAAAGGAAAGCGATGTTATCCCTGATCCCTGCCCTGCTGAGCATGGTTTGATTATTTGGAACTTCCTGCAAAAAAAGCGGCATGGTTGGAGGTGAACAGTGGAGGATCGCGCCGGATAATAGGGGCAATGGCCGGGTGCTTCTTGAATTCCCGGTCAAGAAAACGGCGGATTTTTTTCCGGTTCCATTCCCGTGGATGGATAAAGTCGCAGTACAGACTCAGGTCGCCCGTATAAAAGTGGTCGGTTGCAAGAGGCCCGGCTTCCGGGCTGCATACAGGCATATTAAAGATGGCCAGGTTGAGAAAGGTGATTTCCCGGCAGTGTTTGACGGTGAAATCAAGGGTTTTTCTTGCTTCAATAATAGATTCGGCCGGGGTGCCGAACAACAGGTAGACATAGGTGGCAATGCCTGCCGCGTGCAGGGCGGCAAGTACTCCGGCAACCCGGTCCAGATTTATGCCTTTGTCCATAGCATCTAAAACGCTCTGGTCACCGGATTCCAGCCCCAGTTTGAGCATCAGACAGCCGGATTGTTTCAGGTGGCGGCAAAAGGCGGGATCGGCCAGTTGTTTGTCGGCGCGGGCAAATCCATACCATGGGGCGCCGGGTGGCCGGTCCGCCAGGGCCGACATCAGGGCCGGGCTGACAGCATTATCAAGAAAGTGAATGAGCGCAGGGTTATAATCTGTGCAGAGCCGGATAAGTTCTTCGGTCACCCGGTCGGGCGGCAGGGCGGTATATGGATTTTTCTCCGCAGTCTCCGGGCAGAAGGAGCATCTATTCCAGTAACAGCCGCTGGAGGCGGCGTAGGGCAGGATAAAGCCCGGTGCCAGGTATGGATTATCGGCAAGCTCCTGAAAGTCGGGGATATAATTCTTTGTAGGTGTTTTTTGTCCAAGCAGCGCCAACAGGGGCCCGTCTCCTTTGCCGGCAATCAGGTGATCAATCAGACCGGCAAAGGGATTGGTCCAGCCGGGATTGCGCAGCCAGCTGGTGATCAGGCCACCGCCGACAACCACCTGCAGCGCCGGGAAATGTTTTTTCACAAAGCCGATCATGGCAAAGGTGGTCAGTGCCTGACTGAGAAAGTTCAGAGAAAAACCAATCAGAGACGGTTGCTCCTCGGCAATGAGATCCTTCAGGCGGATGGAAAAATAGGGGAAAAAGATATTGCTGTCAGGCGATTGCGCGGCCTGCAGCAGGTCCCTGCTGTTCAGGGGAGAAAGGGTCGGGTCCTGATAATTGGAGAGCTGCAGGGTAACGCCATGTTGCTTTCCGGCCAGTTCGACCACCCGGTTGATGTCGGCCACGGCCCGTTGGTAACGGGAGAAGTTCTCATAACCCTGTCTGCATCGCAGGGTCTGCATATTCTCTGCAACATGCCGCAGCGCCCGCCGACTCCAGGTATCCTCCGCCTCATAGGCGTCGGCAAGGAGAAAGCTTACCGCCTCGATATTGGCATCAAGAACCCGGCATCGTCTGCCGGTTCCTCGAACGGCCCCGGCGAGAAGCGCTATTCCCGCCGGTGGCTCGCCGGGCTTGGCCAGGGGCGGGAAAATCAGCAGGCAGTCACAGCTTCTATCCGGTCCATTCATCGTGTCGTCGGTGAGCTACTCGTTGATATAGGAACAACAGTAATCGGTCAGGGTCTTGACCTTGAGCGAAAATTTTGCATTCGCCGGGACCTCAAATGATTCTCCTTCCTTGATCTGTTGCCATGTTTCCGCGCCCGGCAAGAGAATTTCCAGCTCACCGGCAAGGATTTCCATGATTTCCTTTTCTTCGGTGCCGAATCCGTAGTCACCAGGTTGCATGATTCCCAGGGTCTTGCGGCTGCCGTCGTTAAATTTTACGGTTCGACTGGTTACCCGGCCGTCAAAGTAGCTGTTGGCCTTTTTTACAATGGTGACATCGGTAAACTCAGACATGGGATTCTCCTGGTTGGTGGAAGGTGGATGGAATACCTGACAGTTCATTCTTGAGCCAACAACCCTTGCACAGCAAAGAAAAAAATGCAAGGTTAGGTCGATGGAAAAGAATAATTTCTAAGGCGGTCCTTGCCCGCAACCCAAACTCTGTAGGGGCGGCTTCAGCCGCCATGGGAGACTCATTTGGCGAATGAATTCGCCCCTACAAACTATGCAACAGCTTTACTTCACCTGCTATTGTTTCTTGCAGGTAATCCATTAAAATAATAGTATATTTGCGCGACATATTTTCTCGGAGTCTGCGCTTACCTGTTTGTTATGACGGAAATCCAGATGTAATGCTCTACGATAGCTATTTTTTTCGGTGCGTCGGACACAAGAGTGAGCCAAGGGATACCATCGCTGTCCCCCGGCAATATTGTTCAACCTTAAATCAAAAAAAGTATGCCACCATATAACTCAGGCAGCATGATGATAGCGATGTTATCCCTCATTTCCTCCCTGTTACGGGCACAACTCACCCCGATTTGAAGAAAAAAATATGCAGCTTACAGAAGAACAACAGAGAATCGTCCACCATGGCAAGGGACATGCCCGGGTCAGCGCTGTGGCAGGATCGGGGAAAACTACCGCCATGGTCGCCCGGGTTCGCCGGCTGCTGGAACAGGGGGTATCTCCTGATCTTATCCGGGTGCTGATGTTTAACCGTTCGGCCAGTGATACCTTTGTCGCCAAACTGCGCAAGTCTCTGGTCGATACCGGTATGACACCACCGGTTGTGCATACCTTCCATGCCCTTGGTCTGCGCCTGGTAGAGAGCTTTACCCGTCGAGGCGCTCTACCCGCCTATACCCTGCTCACCAACGCATATGAGCAGGAAAAATTTTCCCGCGAGGCCATGAAGTCCTGCGTAGAGGCTCATGGCGGTGATGAATCCTGGCTGACCAGGGAAAGTCTGGAAGCTTTCCGTACCTTTATTGATCTTGTCAAATCCGACATCCGGCCCGCAGACAGTGTCTTTGCAGGGTATGAACTGGATCCCAAATTGCATTATTTTATCGGTGCATACGAGTTATTTGAACGGTCGCGCAGGGCTACTGGTGTCCGGTTCTTTAATGATTTGATTCATGAGCCGGTGCTGGCCATGAAAAATGATCCGCAGCTGGCTGCCTGGGTCGGCAACAGGGTTGAGCATATCATCGTCGATGAATATCAGGATATCAACGAGGTGCAGCAACAGTTGTTGTGCTGTATCGCAGGCAGTCGGGCACAGGTTATGGTGGTTGGTGATGTCGACCAGTGCATCTATGAATGGCGCGGCGCGCGGCCCGAATATATTGTCTCCCGCTTTAGCCGGGATTTCCCGGGCGCGGTCTCCTACACCCTGACCTATACCTTTCGCTATGGGCATCGGTTGTCCCTGGCTGCTAATCATCTGATCGCCCATAACCGTATGCGTGATCGTAAGCTCTGTCTTTCCCATGCGACTACCCCGGATACCCGCCTGGAATACCATAGGGAAAGCGAACCTTCTCCCCTGCCTGCAATCCTTGCCGATTGGCTGGAGCAGGGTCGGACTCTGCGTGAGGCCGTTGTCCTGGTCCGCCTTTTTGCCGCCGCAGTTCCGACCGAACTGACCCTTCTTGAAGAGAACATCCCCTATCGGCTGGTCGGGCATGAGTCGGTTTTTTTCTGTCGGGAAATACAGGCACTGCTCGGCTATCTCTCCCTCTGCCGGGCGGGGCTAAAGAAGATGACGGATCCGGACGAGGCCCGTGCTCTTGTCATGGCCATGTTGATCAATCCTAATCTCTGGCAGGGCGAGGAAAATAATCGCCGACTGGCCGCAGCAATCGCGGAAGATCCACAAAAGGCGCCGACGCTCATCAGGGATCTGAGCCGACAGGCAAAATCTACCTTTCTTGCTGGAAGGCTGCAGGATCTGTCGGATATCTGGACGGATTTGCTCCGTCGGTCTCTGACCGATTCGGCTGAAGCTGTTCTTGAAAAGGTCATCAAGGATACCGGGCTCTTTGCCTTTTTCAAGCGGTTTTCATCATCTGCTGATGCGGCCAACAAAATACGCACCTGCCGGGCCTTTGTCCGTTTTGCCCGGCGGCGGAAAGAGAATGTGGGCGATTTCCTCGCCTCCATTGAGCAGTTGCGTTGTACAAACAGCGGTGATCAGGACGATTCTTTGCTTATTACCTCTATACACAGGGCCAAGGGACTGGAGTGGCCCCTGGTTATTCTGCCCGGCCTGGAAGACGGGGCCGTACCGTATCGCAGGGAGGAGGATGAAGAGGGGCCTGAAAATATCGAGGACGAGCGGCGTTTGATGTATGTGGGCATGACAAGGGCCATTGAAAGGCTTTGCCTGCTTTATCCGCCTGATCTTCGTTTTGAACGAAACACCAGGGCCGGGGACGCCGGCTCTCCTTTTTCCACCGAGGACGGTGACTCTCCGGCATCCTGTTTTCTCTACGAGAGCAACCTGTGGCTCAGCGATCAGGTCGGCGGCCGGATTGCGCACCCGCAACCGGATGCAGAGCCGCTGCGGGCCGGAGATATTGAGGTCGTCCGCAACTACCTGTCAGCCATCCAGGCAGAGGTGGCGGTTGAAGAGTCGGGCGGAAGGCGCACAACGGCTCGGAAAAAATTCCGTAAAAAACGAGACTGGCTGGTCGAACAAGAACTGCGCCGGGGAATGCGGGTATCTCATAAGGCCTTGGGACCAGGTACGGTGAAGTCCATTGGTCATGCCCAGGGGGTGGTCACCGTGGAGTTTGCCGACCATAACCTGCAGAATCTTGTCATTAATCTGGCAAAATTACGGCCTGTATCCTCTGTATCCGGGAAAGATTCCGGATAAGCAGTGCATTGCTCCGCGTCGCGGATTATAGTAACCATATCATGATCGCAGATGATACAGGATGGAGTTGTAAAAAGTATTGTTTTTCGTCATTCCAGCAGTTTCTTGACGGAGATCTGTATCTCCCTATAATTCTCGAAGTTCTTTGCCGGAAAAAGAATGAGAAAGATTTTGTACAAATCCATCAGTTGTCGGTTTCGTAAAACCCTTCGATTCCGTCATCCCCGCGATCTTTTGGGCGGGGATCCATAACGTAGTGAAGACTCCGGCTTGGCTGGCCACAACCAATGATGAAAATCTCCTGCTTCGGCATGGGCAAACCCTGCCTCAAGGGATTTTCGGATACAAAAATAAAAGGAGCGCCCATGGTTACCGCAATTATTCTCATAAATACGGAGCGGACAAAGATTAATGATGTCGCGGAACAATTAGCGGAGATGGCGGGGGTGTCCGAGGTGTATTCCGTCAGCGGTAAGTATGATTTGATCGTCATCGTCCGTGTGGGTTCAAACGATGACCTTGCGGATCTGGTAACAAAAAAAATGCTGCGCATTGATGCGATCGTGAACTCTGAAACCATGCTCGCCTTCAAGGCCTTTTCCCGCCATGATCTTGAAGCCATGTTTTCCGTCGGCATGTAGCTGCGGGGCGGGGAAGATTCGGCAACAATATTGTCGGGGGTGCAATACAAAAAAGTGACGAGTTGACCATCTTGATAAAATTTTGACTTAGCGAATTAACTTGAATGTCGAATGTCGAACAAGGAATTTCGAATAATGAAGGAAAGGAAAGTTTTTGACCTTGAAGATCATTTGATTGATTTTGCGGTACGAGTCATTACTGTGGCAGGATCATTGCCAACGAATAAAGTCAGGAACCATATTTCGGGGTAACTTATTCGTAGCAGCACCTTACCTGCACCTAATTATGGTGAAGCTCAGAGTGCAGAATCGCGAGCTGATTTTATTCACAAGATGAAAGTTGCTCTCAAGGAATTACGGGAAACTCGAGTGTGGTTACTGATGATTAAGAAGGCAAAACTCATTGAACCATCAAAACTCGAATCACTGCTTG